>JAFYZZ010000027.1 GCA_017548445.1 Bacteroidales bacterium
CTCGAAATAGATCTCGTTCGAAATGTCGAAATCCATGCTGCAGCCCACGTTCTCCACCACCAGGCGGTAGCGGCCGGGCGTGTTCTCGCAGAAATCGACGGACCAGACGGCCGAACCGGTCAGGTCCTTGCCGCCCGCCTCTTTGGCGCTCTCGGAAGCCGCTTTCCAGGGCTTCACCTCGCCCACCCGCTTCGACGTGCCGGTCTGCACGTTGTACAGATAGACGGCCTTGCCCTCATAGACGCTGTAGTCCCGCGCGCCGCCATCGCCGAGCCACAGATACAGGTCGGCCGCCTTGACGGGCTCCTGCGGGGCGTAGCCCAGCACGTTGACGTGGACGGCCTCGGACTGCGCGTTCCAGGGGTCGAACTTGATCTCGGCGTACTCCACGTCGGCCCCCACGGCCGCGGGGATCGTCACCCGGTAGGTGAAGCCCTCGACCATCGGCTCCGCCAGGTGCAGGAAGATCCAGTGGTCCAGCTCGCTGGTGAGCGTGTGGTCCGTGTTCATCGGCTTGCTCTTGCGCCACGCCGCGCCGGCGAAGGCCGGCTTGAAACGCGGGTTGTCCGGCGAGGAGATCTTCCAGCCGGAGGCGTTGGCGGCGGCAGCCACGTCCAGGCGCGGCTGATACACCACCAGCGTGTCGTCGCCGTCGGCGAACGAATGGCCGAGATAGGCGCTCGGGCCCGTGGCGTCGTCGCGGTAGCGCACCTCACCGTCGCGGAAATGCAGCATCAGGTATTCGTTGTCCACGACCTGGATGCCCAGGTAGTGCGTCGCCCCTGCCGACAGGCAGGCAAGCAGGCTCAGCGCCGAGAGGATGAGACGTTTCATATCGTTTCTTTAAGCAGGTATTCGATCACTTTCTGCTGCGGGTCGAAGGGCTTGAGCTCGTCCAACCCCATCGACATCACCGCCACTTGCACCAGGTCCGCCTCCGGCACGTCCGCCGGCTGCCCGCGCTTCGCCAGGAAATGGCGGCCGGCGTCCACCAGCACGCAGCGCGGCACCAGGCCGATGATCTCCGTGCCCGTGACGCGCAGCCCGCGCGCCGCGGCAGCCCGGCAGACCTCCTCGTAGGCCACGTGCAGCGGCGTGGCCCCGATGTCGGTGACGTTCATCGACACCTGGGCGATACCATATTCCTCGATGTACCAGCCGATGGCCTTGCAGCCCTTCAGCGTGCCGGGAATCCACTGGCCGTCGGGGCCCTTGCGCCCCTTTTCGCGCACGTCGCGCGCGATTTCGGTCGCCGCGTCGGCGGAAGTGGTATTCAGGTTGAAATTGACGGCGATCAGGAAATTGCGGGCGCCGACGTTGGAGGCGCCGCTGCGGGCGGCCCGCTCGTCCCAGCCGCCGCAGAAGTCCGGCCGCTTGTCCGGGTCGGCCATCCGGGCCTGCAGGCCCTCGTATTCCCCGATCCGGCACACGGCCAGGTTCTTGCGTTCCGGGCGGAACGCCGCCGCCTCATAGCAGAAGCAGGGAATGCCCAGTTCCCGGAACATCCGCTCCGCGAGCCCGCGCGCCATTTCGGCGCTCTCCTCCAGCGTAATGCCCGCCACGGGCACCAGCGGCAGCACGTCGATCGCGCCCGTGCGCGGGTGCTCACCGTGGTGGACGCGCATATCGATGCGCTCCTGTGCCATTTTGCTACCCTGGAAAGCAGCCTCCACGACCGCCTCCGGCGCGCCGGCAAAGGTCACGACGGTACGGTTGGCGGCCGCTCCCCCGTCCACGTGCAGCACCTGCACGCCGGGAACGGCAGCGATGGCGCCGACGATGGCGTCGATTACGGCCGGGTCGCGGCCTTCGCTATAGTTGGGAACACATTCAAGAATACGTTTCATCGGACAAGCAGTGGTTGTATCTTCAAATATAGCGTTTTTTTCGTATCTTGGCGAACATTATGACCACAGCCAAACACTTGCTTGCCTTCTTCCTCCTGCTTGCCGCGCCCGTTTTCAGCGCCTCCGCGCAGGAATTCCCCGCTTCCGACTCACGCATCACCTGGATCGGCCGCACCGACGTCCGGGACGGCGACGTCTCCTTCGACTGGAGCGGCGTCTATGCCGTCGTGGATTTCCGCGGCGACACGCTGCAGCTGCGCGCCTCCGGCACCGGGAAGAGCATTTTCAACGTCTGGATCGACCGCGACGCGATGACGCCCGCGCCCGACACCACCTTCTGCCTGGCCGGCCGCGACACCACGTTCACGCTCTTCGCGGGAGCGGCCGACACGCACCGGATCGTCGTCCAGAAGCGCACCGAGGGCGAGCAGGGCTGCGCCACCTTCCACGCCTTCCGCGCGGACAGCCTCCTGCAGGCGCGTCCCGTGCGCGAGCGCGTGATTGAATTTGTCGGAGACTCCTACACCTGCGGCTACGGCACGCTGAGCGACAGCGCCACCGACCCCTTCACGCCGGAGACGGAAGACTGCAACCGCACATACGCGGCCGTCATCGCGCGCCACTTCGGCGCGGACTACTGGCTGGTCGCGCACTCCGGGCTGGGCGTCGCGCGCAACTACGCCGACCGCGTCCCCGGCTGGGGAATGCCCGAGCGCTACCTGCAGACCTTCGACGAGCGCAAGCAGCCCGCCTGGTCGGCGGAGAAATACGGCATCAAGCCCGCCCTGACGGTCATTTACCTGGCCACCAACGATATGTCCAGCCACAAGCAGCCCACGCGCGAAGCGTTCGTGAACAACTACCTCACGCTCATCCGCCGCATCAAGGACAACTACGGCGAGGGCCATCCCGTGCTGTGCGTCGTGCCCAAGGGACGCGACCTGATGTTCGACTATATCAAGGCGGCGATGCTCGCCTGCCAGATGAAGAACGTCACCTATATGGTACTGACCAGCAGCGTCCACGCCAATGAAGGCGAACTCGGCGCCAGCTACCATCCCAACTGGCGGGGCCAGCTCAAGAAGGCCTACGCCATCATCCCCTACGTCTCCACGCTGACCGGCTGGCCGCTGGAAGAAGAGCCCCTGCGATAAGCGATGAAACACTCCCTGTCGGCTTTCGCCGTCCTCTTCGCCGCCCTCGCGGGCTTCGTCTGCTTCGCCCGATTCTGCCCGGCGCAGAACCCGGACAAGGGGCTGAAGCGCCTGAGCCTCAGCCTGCTGGAGAAGCGGGCCGACACCCTCGTCATCCCGCCCATCCCGGAGCCGGCGCCGCTCCCCGAGCCCGCCGGGCCGGACACGAGCGCCCACCGCATCCTGTTCGTGGGCGACTCGATGGTCGAAGGCCTGCGCTACCGACTCTCGCAGTACGCCGTGGCCAACGGCCACACGATGGAGTGCGTGATCTGGTACAGTTCCTCCTCGAAATACTGGGCCAAGTCCGACACGCTGACGCATTTCATCAAGCGTTTCGACCCGACCTACGTCTTCCTCTGCATCGGCGCCAACGAGCTCTTCGTCCGCAACCTGGACGAGCGTGACGCGGCCGTCGGCGAAATCGTGCGCGAGGTCGGCGACCTGCCCTTCATCTGGATCGGCCCGCCCAACTGGAAGCCCGACACGGGCATCAACGACATCCTGCTGCACCATTGCGGCAAGACGCGCTACTACCCCAGCCTGCGGCTCAAATACGAGCGCGCCAAGGATGGCGCGCACCCGGTGCTCAAGTCCTACAATATGTGGGCGGACTCCGTGTCCACGTGGCTGCGCGATTCCTGCGCGCATCCCATCCGCTGGGACATCCCGGCCCAGGACACCCCCAAGACCCACGGCGTGACCCTCCTTTCCCCGCCCAAAGACTGACACCCCTATGAACTTCATCAGCATCGGCTTCTGGGCAGCGTTCTGCGCCTTTTTCCTGATCTATATCTTCGTCAGGAAATGGTCGCGTACGGCGATGCTCCTCTGGGTGCTCGCCTTCGACCTGTTCTTCTTCTGGCAGGCCAACGGCTGGCTGATGCTGCTCCTCCCCGCCACCGCTGCCGCGAACTACTTCCTGGCGGAAGTAGTTCGTAGCACTCGATACGGGGGCATATCCCCCGAACCCCTTACGGCCTCAAGCCCCTTTCCGACTTTGCAAAAGCAAAGTCCCGGGGCCGGCCGGTCCGCTGATACGGACTTCGCTTCGCTCAACCTGCCTCCGACCACCGACAATGCTTCGCGCAGCACCCGCCGGGCCGGCTGGATTCTGGCGCTGATCATCCTGTTGGACCTGGGGACCCTGGTGTACTTCAAATACGGGGGCTACTTCAACGGCGGCATCGTCCTGCCCATCGGCATTTCGTTCTATACCTTCCAGGCCATCAGCTACGCGGTGGACGTCTATCGCGGCAAGTACGACGGGCATCCGGATTTCCTCGAATTCTGCTTCTACCTGTCCTTCTTCCCGCTGCTGCTCGCGGGCCCGATCACGCGCGCAGGGCGCTTCCTGCCGCAGATCCGCCGCGCCGAGCCGGCCACGCGCCACGAGCTGCGCCTGGGCCTCTGGCTCATCGTCTGCGGCCTGGTCAAGAAGGGCGTGCTGGCCGACTACCTGGCCGTGTACAACAACCTCGCATTCGACTCCCCGGCCGCCTATTCCGGCTACGAGCTGCTGATGGCGGCGCTGGGCTACACGATGCAGATCTACCTCGATTTCTCCGGCTACAGCGACCTCTCCATCGGCATCGCCTCGCTGATGGGCTTCCGCCTGGACGACAACTTCCTGTTCCCCTACCGCGCCCGCAACCTCACGGAATTCTGGCGGCGCTGGCACATCTCCCTGTCCACCTGGTTCCGGGACTATGTCTATATCCCGCTGGGCGGCAACCGCAAGGGGCAGGCACGCACGCTGGTCAACAATTTCCTGACGATGGTCGTGGCGGGCGTCTGGCACGGCTCCACCTGGATGTTCGTCCTCTGGGGCGCGCTGCACGGCGCGGGCCTGGCCGTCCACAAACTCTGCCGCGGCTGGCTCAAGAAAATCCCCGACACGCTGCCGGTCCGGGCCGCCAGCTGGCTGCTGACGATGCTCTTCGTGATGGCCTGCTGGATCTTCTTCCGCGCCGGGAGCCTGGAGGACGTCGGCGAGATCTTCCGCCGCATCTTCACCGAATTCGACTTCGCCTACGCCGCGCCCTTCTGGGCCGCACGCAAGCTCTGGTGCGTCGTGCTGGCCGTGGCGCTGGCGGGCCTGCTGATCCCGCCGCGGGCCTACAACCGCCTCCAGGCCCGCTTCGTCCGCCTCCCGTGGATCGTCATCTTCATCGTCTTCGTGCTCGCCGTCCAGCTCGTCCTCCAGCTGCGCTCCGGCGACATCCAGCCGTTCATCTACTACCAGTTCTAAGCGCCCGCCCGCCATTGTGCCGGGATGAACGAAAAACGAAAGAGTTTGGTGCAAAGGGGAAAGGATATACGCGCGCAGGTGCGTAAATTTGGTTTTCAACTTAAATCAAGACTTCAACTGTACCACAATTACAGCTAAAATCAACGTTATGGCACACTACACCATCCTGCCGGCCCTTGCGCTGGCCCTGACGGTCGCCGCTTGCGGCCAACCCAAAGAAGTCGAAGTCGGTCCCTACACCGTCTCCGTCATTGAAGAGAATGTCTGGCACATCCAGGACTACAACAGCGCCAACCCCGCCGGAGAAAGCTTCGACGCGGAGGGCAACAAATCGCATTTCAACAACTGCTCCGACATCTACCTCCTCGTCGGAGAGAAGGAAGCCCTCGTCATCGACCTGTCCAACCCCGTGAACTGGGCGGACAACGCCGCCGAGTCGCTCCGCGCCATCATCGCCGAGCGTGCCGCCGGCAAGCCCGTCACCATCACTTTCACCCATAACCACGGCGACCACACCGGGATGCTCCCCGCCTTCATCGACGACCCGGACATCCGTTTCGCCCTGTCCGGCTGGGACTTTGACATCGAGCAATTCAAGGGACGTTTCCCCGAAGAGCGCAGCACCTTCATCGACGAAGGCTATACCTTTGACCTCGGCGGCCTGGAGCTCGTGACGATCGCCGTCCCCGGCCATACCGACGGCTCCGTCGTCTTCTTCCTCAAAGGCCACGACCTGCTCTTCTCGGGCGACGCCATCGGCTCCGGCCACGGCGTGTGGATCTTCAACGAAGACGGCTTCAACCAGTACGTCTCCGCCGTGCCCCACCTCATCGAAGCCCTCGACGCCCTCGGCGCCAATAAGGACCGCCTGCAGATCTACGGCGGCCACTACTGGCAGAAAGACTGGCTCAAGCTCCCCAAGGGGCGCGAGCTCGGCATCGGCTACCTCAACGATATGAAGGCCCTGCTCGACGGGATCGAGTCCGGTACCGCCCAGAGCGAGCCTTCCAACCTCGGCCATCCGGTCCTCGACACCTACTTCCGCCACGGAGACGCCATCGTCGTCTGGAACGCGGAGCAGGCCGAGCACTTCCGCAGCTACTACAAAGAGAAATTCGTCTACCGCGACGGCGACGTCGTCTTCCGCCAGATCGACGAACACACCTGGGAAGGCAACGGCCACCTCTGCTACAATGAATCCGTTTACGTCGTCGAAGGCGAAGACCGCGCCCTCGTCATCGACGCCGGCGCCTGGATGCCGCACCTCGACAAGGCCATCGCCCGGCTCACCGACAAGCCGATGACCCTCGTCATCACCCACGCCCACGGCGACCACGTCGGCGGCGTCATCTGCTTCCCGGAAGTCTGGGTCCACCCCGCCGACACCGTCCTGATCGGCAACGCCGAAGGCTACGACGGCGAGATCAAGTTCCTCGCCGACGGCGAAATCATCGACCTCGGCGGCCGCCAGCTCGAAGTGCTCCACACCCCGGGCCACACCTTCGGCTCCATCACCCTCTTCGACAAGGCCAACCACTACGGTTTCAGCGGCGACGCCTTCGGCTCCACCAACCTGCTGCTCTTCGCCGGCCCCTTCTCGGAGTTCGCCAAGACCTGCATCCGCACCGCCGAATATATGGAGAAGAACGGCATCGAGAAGCTCTACCCGGGCCACTACCACAACGGCAACGTCGAGACGCTGCAGCGCGTCAAGGACGAGCTCACGCTCTCGCGTGACGTGCTGTCCGGCAAGCGCAAGGGCGTCGTCGAGGAGGCCAACGGCCTCAACCGCTACGTCCGCGACTTCGGCGTGACGATCCGCTACTTCGATCCCTATGCACTGAGATAACAGCCAGAAAAGCTAAAACCAATCAATCCGCATATGCTTATTCCAAAACTTGGGCGCGCGGTCTTCGCCGCCATCGCCTTGCTCCTCGCCCTCCCGGCAACGGGACAGGAGAAAAAAACCTTCTGCAACCCGCTCGACCTCGTCGTGCCCGGGGAGCGCTCCTATCGCGGCGGTGAACCCGTCGTGTTGACCTATCAGGACGACTACTACCTCTTCGTCTCGCACCGCAAGGGGTACTGGTACTCCCCCGACTTCAAGGACTGGACCTACGTCGACGCCCCGAACTATCCGGGCGGCGTCGTGTCCGTCGTGGAGAAGGACGGCGTCCTCTACGGTTGTTCGATGAACAACAAGAACGTCTACAAGGCCCTCGACCCGAAGAAAGGCGTCTGGGAGCTGGCCGGCACCTTCGACAGCGACCGCTACGGCGACGCCAATATGTTCGTCGACGACGACGGCCGCCTCTATCTCTACTACGGCTGGTCGCAGCTGATGCCCTTCAAGGTGGTCGAGCTCGACCCGGCGACCTTCAAGGAGATCTCCGAGCCGCAGGTCCTCTTCTTCAGCGACTACCGCAAACACGGCTTCGAGAAGCGTACCCGCGACGACGTCATCTACTCCATCTTCAACGGCCGCCGCGACTACTTCGAGGAGGAATACCCCTGGATCGAAGGCCCGTGGATGACCAAGCATAACGGCAAATACTACCTCCAGTACGCCGCCATCGGCCTGGAGCTCCTCTCCTACTCGCACGGCGTGTATGTCGGCGACAGCCCGATGGGCCCCTTCACTTACTCGCAGCACAACCCGCTGACCTTCAAGACCACGGGCTTTGCGGTGGGCGCCGGCCACGGCAGCACCTTCCACGACAAGAACGGCCAGCTCTGGACCATCTGCATGATCCCGTCCAGCTACGGCGGCGCGGGCCGCGGCTCCGAGCTCGCCATCTTCCCGACGGCGGTCGATGCCGACGGCGTGATGCATTCCAACGTCGAGTTCGGCGACTACCCGCAGTACTGGCCGGGCACCCGCACCGACGCGGTGGACAACAACTGGACCGGCTGGAAGCTCCTCTCCCTCAAGAAGAAAGTCACCGTTTCCTCCACCTTCGAGAACTACGCTCCGGAGAACGCCGTGGATGAGAACTTCCTGACCAACTGGGCCGCAGCGACCGGCGACGCCGGCGAATGGTACCAGATCGACCTCGGCAAGACGGCCGACATCTACGCCATCCAGTGCAACTGGGACCACATCGGCGCCGAGCAGCCCGCCCGCGGCGGCTTCGGCTTCGGCGGCCCCGCTCCCGCCAACCCGGAATACTACCAGTGCTTCACCGTGGAAGTGTCCCTGGACGGCAACACCTGGACGAAAGTCATCGACAAGTCCAACAACAAGCTGGACCTCCACCACGACTACACCGAGCTCTCCAAGCCCGCACAGGCCCGCTTCGTGAAGGTCACCAACGCCCGCCAGTGCCACGACGGCGCCAAGTTCAGCATCAAGGACCTGCGCGTCTTCGGCAACCCGAGTACCGCCGGCTCCAACAAGCTCGGCGGCGTCAAGGTGGTCCGCAACCCTGAGGACCGCCGCGAGGCCGAACTCCTTTGGGATCCCGCCCCGGGCGCCGACGGCTACATCATCCGCTACGGCATCGAGCCGGGCAAGCTCTACAACAGCTACATCGTTTACGACGCCAACTCCTTCAAGCTCCACAGCCTGAACACCGAGTCCGAATACATCTTCGAAGTCGAGTCCTTCGACTCCGGCCTCGACTTCTTCCGCACCCGTTCCGAAGAGACCAACGGCACCGGCGGCGAGGTCGAGATCAACAAGCGCGTCCCGGGCCGCCCGGCCTTCAGCTACGGCGGCAACGACCAGACCAAGCGCGTGATGATCAAGGAAGGCCAGGACCGCTACGTCTTCGACGGCATCGACCCGGGCTTCTGGACCATCAGCCACAGCTACGGCCCCGTCCTCTGGTCGGGTGAGCTGAGCGAAGCCGACCTGGTCGGCGAAGGCGAACCCGGCATCGAGGCCAAGCTCACCGAGATGGGCACGGGCACGCAGGTCACCGCAGAGATGTGGATGAAGGTCGTGCGCGGCGCCGAGACCGGCCAGATCATCCTGGAAATCCGCCGGCAGGCCCGCCGCGGCGGCTGGCCGATGATGATGGGCGGAATGGGCGCCCCGCAGATGGGCGGCGTGTCCTCGCCGGTCGTCCACCCGGACAACACCGTCACCTTCAACTACTCCGACCGCAACGCCAAGTCCGTCAAGGTCAGCACCCAGTTCGCAGGCGAACAGGCGATGACCCGGGGCGAGAACGGCGTCTGGACCGTCACCCTCGGCCCCGTGGCCCCGGATATGTATCCCTACAGCTTCATCGTGGACGGCGTGCAGGTGATGGACCCGCAGAACCCGGAGTGGTTCCCCAACGAGACCTTCAAGAACAGCATCCTGGACGTCCGCGGCAGCGGTGAGCCCCTGCTCCACGCCCTCAAGGACGTGCCGCACGGCAGCGTGGACTACGTCAACTACTGGTCCGAATCGCTCGGCACCTTTGGCAACGCCATCGTCTATACCCCGCCGCAGTACAACAAGGACAAGAAGAAGAAATATCCCGTCTTCTACCTCATCAGCGGCACCACCGACACGGAAGAGGTTTACTTCAAGGTCGGCCGGATGAACCTCATCCTCGACAACCTCCTCGCGGAGGGCAAGGCCAGGGAGATGATCATCGTCCTCCCCTACGGCAATCCGTCCAAGTACTTCCCGGCCGGCAAGGCCCCGCGGATGGGCGATATGTTCACCAAGGACCTCATCAATGACCTGATGCCCTTCGTCGAGAAGAACTACCGCACCCTCAACGACCGCGACCACCGCGCCATCGGCGGCTTCTCCCGCGGCGGCAACCAGGGCCTGGCGGCCGGTCTGACCAACCTCGACAAGTTCTCCTGGCTGTGCTCCTACAGCTCCTTCACCAGCACCGTCCTGCCGGGCAACGTCTATGACGACCCGCAGATCAACGACAAGATCCACCTCTTCTGGCTGGGCGTCGGCACCGACGACTTCCTCTACGGCAACGCCAAGGAATATATGGACTTCCTTGACAGCAAGGGCATCGACAACGTCAAGGTGTTCACCGACGACAAGTTCGGCCACACCTGGATGAACGCCAAGTACTGGCTCGACGAATCCCTCCCGCTCCTCTTCCAGGAATCGCTTCCGGAGTTCCCCAAGACCCAGGCGCCGGACGCCGGCAAGGACCAGCAGCTCAACGCGCGGGTCATGGCCCGGATGTTCCCGGCGGGCGTCGTTTCGCCCGAGTATAACGCCGACGGCTCCGTGACCTTCCGCTGCCAGGCGGCGGACGCCAAGAAAGTCGAGCTGGACTGCCAGATGTTCCCGCAGGCCCAGCAGATGACCAAGGACGAGAAAGGCGTCTGGACCATCACCGTGAAGCCGGGCAAGCCCGATATCTACCCCTACGCCTTCGTGGTGGACGGCACCAAGATCGCCGACCCCAACAATATGTTCATCTTCCCGAACGAAGGGTTCAAGTACTCCCTCGCCGACGTCCGCGGCCCGGAACCGTCCGTCCAGGACATCCAGGACGTGCCGCACGGCAAGGTCACCTACCACTTCTACCACTCCAACACCTGCGGCATCGACCGTCCGCTGACCGTCTATACGCCGGCCGGCTACGACCCCGCCGGCAAGGAGAAGCTCCCTGTCCTCTACCTCATCCACGGTATGACCGACACGTATGAGACCTGGTTCAAGGTGGGCCACGCCAACAACATCCTCGACAACCTCATCGCCCAGGGCAAGGCCAAGCGGATGATCGTCGTGATGCCCTACGCCAACCCGTACATCGAGATGATGCGCCAGGGCCTCGCCGACCGCTACGATTCGATGGACACCGACCGCGTGGCCGCGGAAATCATCAACGACGTCCGTCCCTTCATCGAGGCCAACTACAACGTCAAGACCTCCGCGCGCGACCGCGCCGTCGCCGGCTTCTCGCTCGGCGGCCGCCAGGCGCTCGCCACCGGCCTGGGCCACCCCGAGGTGTTCCAGTGGGTCTGCGCGATGGCGCCGGCCATCTTCGGCGAAGAGTACAAGACCAACTTCACCAACGGCACCTATATCCCCGTGGACCAGCTCAACAAGAAATACAAGCTCGTCTGGCTGGGCACCGGCACCGACGACTTCCTGATCGCGCAGTCCCGCGGTCTGGACGCCTTCCTGACGGAGAACGGCGCCAAGCACACGTTCTACACGCCTGACGGCGGCCACACCTGGATGAACTGCCGCGACTACCTCACCCGCGTCGTGCAGCTGCTCTTCAAGTAATTCCAAAACAATCCAATTAATAATGAAGAAAGTACTTCTCATCCTCTCCTCCCTCGTCCTGCTGGCCGCGTGCGGCCCCAAGCAGGTGTACGAGTATCCGTTCCAGAACCCGAACCTGTCGATCGACGAGCGCATCGACAACCTGATGTCCCTGCTCACCATCGAGGACAAGATCGGCCTGATGATGAACAAGAACGTCTCCATCGACCGTCTCGGCATCCCGTCCTACAACTGGTGGAGCGAGGCCTGCCACGGCGTGCGCCAGGAAGGCTACACCGTCTATCCGCAGCCGATCGGCATGGCCGCCGCGTTCAACCCGCAGCAGATGTACGACGTCTTCTCGCAGGTGTCCGACGAGGCCCGCGCCAACTGGAACCGCTCCGCGCACGACATCTTCAACGTGCCGATGGGCGTCACCTACTACCCCGGCAACCCGGAGCTGTCCTTCTGGTGCCCGAACATCAACATCTTCCGCGACCCGCGCTGGGGACGCGGCCAGGAGACCTGCGGCGAGGACCCCTACCTCACCAGCGTCCTGGGCCTGCAGACCGTGCTCGGAATGCAGGGAAACGACCCCAAGTACTTCAAGACGCACGCCTGCGCCAAGCACTATGCGGTGCACAGCGGTCCGGAGCCCCTGCGCCACACCTATGACGCCCGCGTGTCGCAGCGCGACCTCTGGGAGACCTACCTCCCCGCCTTCAAGACGCTCGTCGTGGAAGGCAACGTCCAGGAAGTGATGTGCGCCTACAACCGTTACGAAGGCGTGCCCTGCTGCACTAACGACCGCCTCCTGACCGACATCCTGCGCAACAAGTGGGGCTATGAGGCCATCATCCTCACTGACTGCGACGCCATCAACAACTTCTTCACCCGCGGCCAGCACGAGACGCATCCCGACGCCCTGCACGCAGCCACCGACGCCGCCCTGCACGGCACCGACCTGGAGTGCGGCAAGACGATGATGGCCCTCGTGGAGGCTCTCGAGAAGGGTATGATCTCCGAGGCCGACCTCGACGCCCACCTGCGCCGCACCCTCAGGGGCCGCTTCGAGCTGGGTATGTTCGACCCGGCCGAGATGCTTCCCTGGGCGAAACTGGGTGAAGACGTGATCAGCAGCGAGGAGCACGACGCGCTGGCCACCCAGGCCGCGCGCGAGTCGATGGTCCTGCTGAAGAACAACGGCGTCCTGCCGCTGTCCAAGGACATCAAGACCCTGGCCGTGATCGGCCCGAACGCCGACGACGCGGCCCTGCTGAACGGCAACTACGGCGGCACTCCTACGGCCGAGCACACCCACTCCCTGCTGGACGGCATCAAGGCCGCCCTGCCCGGCACGAACATCATCTACACCAAGGGCTGCGAGCTCGCCGACGACTACAACACCATCTACCACCTGCCCGACTTCAACGACGGCCAGGGCGTGTTCGTGGAGTTCTTCGACAACAACGGCCTCAGCGGCAAGCCGGTTACCAGCGGCTACTACAAGACGTTGAACTTCAGCACCTTCGGAGCCTACGGCTTCGCCGAGGGCGTGCCTACCGATAAGATTTCCGTGCGCGTGAAGGGCCGTCTCGTCCCTGACTTCACCGGCCCGATGAGCTACACCGTCTCCTCCGACAACGGCTACGTCCTGAAGGTGAACGGCCGCGTGGTGGAGAACGCCAAGGCCGCCGCCGGCGGAATGATGCGCGGTTTCGGACGCCGCGGCGGGATGGACTACAAGACCTTCGACGTGAAGGAAGGCAAACCCGTGGACATCGAGATCGAGTACCGCCGCGGTTCGGGTCCGTTCGCGATGCTGCGCGCCGACTTCTGCCAGCGCAAGTTCGCGGACTTCGTCACCGAGAAGGAACTCGTGAAGGACGCCGACGCCATCGTCATCATCGGCGGCATCTCCGCCCAGATGGAAGGTGAAGGCGGCGACAAGGCCGACATCTGGCTGCCCGCCGTGCAGCAGCGCCTGCTGAAGGCGATGCACGAGACCGGCAAGCCCGTGGTATTCGTGAACTGCTCCGGATCCGCCATCGCGTTCGGCGGCCTGGAGGACCAGTACGACGCCCTCCTGCAGGCTTGGTACGCGGGCCAGGGCGGCGCCAAGGCCCTCGCCGACGTGCTACTGGGCGACTACAACCCCTCCGGCAAGCTCCCCGTCACGTTCTACGCCTCCAACGACGACCTGCCCGACTTCCTGGACTACAGTATGGACAACCGCACCTACCGCTATTTCCGCGGCACGCCGCTTTACGCCTTCGGCTATGGCCTGAGCTACACGACCTTCGGCTATGGCGACGGCAAGCTGTCCAAGTCCTCGATGAACAAGAACGGCAAGGTGACGCTCACCGTGCCCGTGACCAACACCGGCAAGGTCGCCGGCGCCGAAATCGTCCAGGTCTACGTGCAGGCCCTCGACAACCCCGACGCCCCGATCAAGGCCCTGAAGGGCTTCGACAAGGTCCAGGTGGCCCCGGGCGCCACGCAGAAGGCTTCCATCACCCTCGACGGCAGCGCCTTCGAGTACTACGATGCGGCCGTGGACGGCCTGTCCGTCCGTGCGGGCAAGTACCGCATCCTGTACGGCAGCTCCTCGCGCGACGAAGACCTCAAGGCCCTGGACTTCCAGGTCCTGTAAAAACGTATTTCAAACGGAGTTTTTGCGACTGCTGTGGGTAGATCCCCCACAGCAGTCGTTTTTTTTATTTCACCGGGACGAGTTTGACCTCATAAAGACGGGGCCAGTACTTGCCGGTCAGGTAGATCTTGCCGCTGTCCGGATCCTGCGCGATGCCGTTCAGCACGTCCGTGGAAGGCGTCCGGAGGTTGCGCGGCAGCAGGCCGCTGCAGTCCACGCTCGCCTCCACCTTGCCGTCCTTCGGGTCGATGATCACGATCATATCGGTCGTGTAGACATTGGCCCACACCTTGCCGTCGATGTATTCCAGCTCGTTGAGATTGCGCACGGGACGGCCGTCCATCGTGACGTTCACGTAACGCTCCTGGCGGAACTCCTCCGTGAGGAAATACAGCCGGGACGAGCCGTCCGAGGCGATCAGCGACTTGCCGTCGGTGGTGAGGCCCCAGCCCTCGCGCGGATACGAATAAGTTTGCTTGTATTCGAGCGTGGCGGCGTCGTACACGAACGCGACCTTGTTGGTCCAGGTAAGGATGAAGAGTTTCCCGTTCAGCATCACGGAGCCTTCGCCGAAGTACTTCCGCTGGAAGTCCATCTTGCTCAGGACCTTGCCGGTGGCGAGTTCCACCTCGCGGAAACTGGACTCGCCGAACTGGCCGGTGCTTTCCCAGAACCGCCCCCCGTTGAAGAAAAGGCCCTGGGTATAGGCGCCCGTGTCGTGCGGGTATTCCTTCACGACTTCCACCTTGTATTGCTTCACGCGCGCGGCGCAGCCGATGCACCCCAGGCACATCGCCATCGCCAGAAATAGTCTGATCATCCTTTTCACAACCGCAAATTTAGGAAAAAAGCGCAAAAAAAGATGAGGGCGGACACAATCCCTGCGTCCGCCCCGCCGTGATAATAACAACAGACAAAAACGGAGATCAGTCGTTGGGGAAGGTGTCAATCTCCGCAGCGGTAAGCCCGACGGAGGAGAAACCCCCGTCGTGGTAAAGGTTCTGCATCGTGACTTTTCGCGTATAGTCCGAGAAAAGCGTGACGATGTAATTGGCGCAGTCGTCGGCGTCGGCGTTGCCCAGCGGCGACATCCGGTCGGCGTACTTCAGCATATCCGACATCCCGGCGATGCCCTCGCCCGCCGTCGTCGCGGTCGGCGACTGCGAAACGGTGTTGATGCGCACGTGCCGGGCAGGACCGTAGATGGCGCCGAAACTGCGCGCAATGGACTGCAGGAGCGCCTTGGCGTCGGCCATATCGTTGTAGCCGATGAAACTGCGTTCCGCCGCGATGTAGCTCAGCGCCACCACAGAACCCCATTCGCGGAGCGCGTCCTTGGTGTAGAGGGTGTGCAGCAGCTTGTGCAGCGACAGCGCCGAGATGTCCAGCGTCTTGCCCAGGAAATTGTAGTCCAGGGCCTCGTAGGGGCGTTTCTTGCGCACGTTCGGGGACATCCCGATGGAATGCAGCACGAAGTCGAAGGGGCCGCCGAAGTGCTCCATCGCCCCGTCCACCAGCGCGCCGAGGTCCTCCAGCGAGGTAGCGTCGGCCGGAATCACCTTGCATCCGTGCGCATCCGCGAATTCCTGCAGGCCGCCCATCCGCAGGGAGAGGGCCGTATTGGTGAGCACGATCTCGGCACCCTCGGCGAGGGCCCGTTCCGCCACTTTCCAGGCGATCGATTTTTCATTGAGGGCACCGGTGATGATGCCTTTCTTACCTTTCAGCAGTTCCATCCTTTTAGAGTTTGTCGTTGTCCATCAAGTAAAAAGACAGCTCTCCCTTGCAGGCCAGCTTGCCGTCCACCTTCGCCTCGGCACCGATCACATACAGGGCGCCGCGGATCGCGTTCGGGGCGGCGGTAACCTCCAGGGTGTCGCCGGGGCGCACCATCTGCTTGAAGCGCACCTTGTCCAATCCGGCGTAGAAGGGCGTGTGCCCCTTGAGTTTCTCTCCCAGGATCAGCGTGCAGGACTGGGCCATAATCTCGCAGATCACCACGCCCGGCACCACCGGATAATCCGGGAAATGGCCGCGCAGGAACCACTCGTCGCCGGTGACGTGGTAGGTGGCCTTGATTTTCTCGCCCTCCTTTTCCGTCCAGTCCACCAGCAGCATCGGTTCGCGGTGCGGCAGGAATTCCTTGATATCTTCTCTGTTCATCGTTCGTTTCAGATTTTGCGCAGGGCCACGCAGGCGTCGTGCCCGCCGAAGCCCAGCGAGTTGGAAATGGCCACGGAGACCGGACGCTCCGCCGCCTGCAGCGGCGTATAGTCCAGGTCGCACTCGGGGTCGGGGTCCGTGAGGCCGATGGTAGGCGGAATCACGCCGTCGCGCAGGGCCAGGGCCGAGGCGAGGAGTTCCACGGCGCCCGCGGCTCCGATCATATGGCCGGTCATCGACTTGGTGGAACTGACGGAGGCACGCCGGGCCTCCTCCTCGCCCAGGGCGAGCTTGATGGCCAGCGTTTCCGTCTTGTCGTTCAGCAGGGTGCCCGTGCCGTGCGCGTTGATGTAAAGCGCCTCGCCCGCGCGGAAGCCGGACTGCTCCAGCGCCGCCCGGATGGCCCGGGAGGCGGGAACGCCGTCCGGACGCGGCGCGGTGGCGTGGTAGGCGTCGCAGCAGTTCCCGTATCCGGTCACTTCCGCCAGGATCTGCGCACCGCGGGCGCGGGCGCGCCCGTACTCTTCAAGGACGAGCACCGCGGCGCCTTCCGCGATCACGAATCCGCCGCGTTTCGCGCTGAAGGGCAGCGAGGCGCGGAGCGGATCGTCCGACAGGCTCAGCGCGTGCGCGCTCACGAAGCCGCCGATGGCGAGCGGGTTCAGCACCGCCTCGGTTCCGCCTGCGATGACCGCATCGGCGAACCCGAACCGGATGGCGCGGAAAGCCTCGCCCACGGACTGCGTACTGGATGCGCACGCGGCAGCCGTCGTCAGATTGGCGCCTTGCGCATTGTAGCGGATGGCGATGTTGCCCGCGGCGATATTGCCGATCATCTTAGGGATGAACAGCGGGGAGATGCGGTCTCCCCCCTCCTCCAGCAGCACCTTCGTCTGCTCGATGAAGGTCTGCATCCCGCCGATGCCGGTGCCGATATAGACGCCCAGGCGCTCCGGCGCTATGTTCACGTCCGCCTCCAGGCCGCTTTCCGCCATCGCCTGCGCGGCCGCAGCCTGCGCGAAAAGGCAGAAGCGGTCGTTGCGGCGCGTCTCCTTGGGGCTGATGCCGTATGCGGCGGGATCGAAATCCTGCACCGTGCCGGCCACCTTGACGGGGAGTTTCCACTCCGCCAGTCCGGGGCAGGCGCTGATGCCGCAGCGGCCCGCCTTGAGCGCGGCCCAGAAGCTTTCAGTGCCGTTACCGACCGGCGAGATGACGCCGGTTCCGGTTATGACGACTCTTCTCTCTTCCACCATTACTTGTACATAAAGCGGCGGATGCTGCCCTTCGGGGTCTTGGAGAACGGCTCGAAGCGGAGGTCGTAATCGTTCACCGCGGAATAGGCGGGCAGTTTGGAATTCAGATAGACCATATTCTGCTTCATCACGGCGTCGAGGGCGTCGGCGCCGATGCCGGCACGGTCCAAGGCGTCCATATTGGGCACGATCAGCGCCACGATGCGGTGGCTTTCGCGCTGCAGCACGATGGACTCGGCCACGTACGGCAACTCGTTGAGCACCACCTCGATCTCCTCGGGATAGACGTTCTGTCCGTTCTCCGTGAGAATCATATTCTTGGACCTGCCCAGCAGGAAGATATTGCCGTTCTTGTCCACGGTGCCGATGTCGCCGGTGCGGAACCAGCCGTCCTTCAGCACCGCAGCCGTGGCCTCGGGATTCTTGTAGTAGCCCTTGAACACCACGTCGCCCTTGACGGACAGTTCGCCGGCGATGTTCTGCGGGTCCGGCGAATCGATGCGGATCTCCATAATCTCGGGAAGATACTCGCCGCAGGACTTCGGGATGTATTTGCCCACCTTGCCGTAGGAGACGATCGGGGCAAGTTCGGTGAGGCCGTAGCCCGTGATGAAAGGCACCTTGAGCTTGTACACCAGCAGCGCCTCCACCTCGGACGGGATGGCGGAACCGCCGGTGGCGAACACCTCGATGTTGCCGCCCATCGCGGCCATCAGTTTGTCGTGGAGCATCTGGCAGTACTCCGGATTGTTCTGGTAATCAGCAAGTTTCGCCTTACCCTCCGGACTGTTGATCTCGGCGCCGAGCACATATTCGGCGAACTTCACGAAGATGAGGGGCACGCCGTAGAAGATGCGCGGACGCACCTCCATCAAGGCCTCCTGCACGTTCATCGGGATGGGCGGCAGGCCGAGCACGGTCACGTGCATACCCAGGGTCATCGGGATCACCACGTCGCAGGTCAGGCCGAAGCTGTGCGCGTGCGGCAGCAGGCTCAGGTAGTTCTCCCATTTGTAGAACGGGAAGCCCGGGCGGATGCCCTGGACGTTCGCGGTGTAGTTGCGGTAGGTCAGCATCACGCCCTTCGGGTTGCCGGTGGAGCCGGAGGTGTACAGGATGGCGCACACGTCGTCGATGTCGGGACGCACCACGCTGAAGTCCTCCGGACGCATCCCGGCGGGATACTTCTCCGCGAGGAGCCGGGCGCCGTCGGCGTAGAGCGCGCCCACGCCTTCCCGGCTGGCGAGCACCTCGCCGGTGCCGCAGTCGATGGCGCAGAGCACCTGGGGCATCTTCTCGAAATCCATTGCCGAGAAGGTGCGCTTTTCAGTATAGAGGATCCGGCTGTCGGAATGGTTCACGAGGTTCTGCGTATCGGCCGGGGTGAATGCGTTATATAATTGAACGGCCACGTAACCCTTGCTGACGGCCGCCATAAAGACGGACGCGCCCAGGGCGCAGCTCTTGGTGTTGATGGCAATCTTGTCGCCCGGCTTCAGGCCGGCCTTCTTCCACACCAGGTCGAGCGTATCGATCCGTTCCGCCAGCTGGCGGTAATCGATGGTGGATTTGCGGAAGTCGCTCAGCGCGGGACGGTCCCAGCTGTCGCGGACGGCGCCTTCGAAAAGGCTGATGAAATTGGCGGTTTTTAACATTTCTGTTTTCAGGTTTAAGGATTAATCGGCGGCGAAGATATCCCTTATTTTCGCAACCGGAATGATAAAAACGGATTATGTGGCCAAAATCCGGAGGTCCGTTGGCGAAATCCGCCGGACAGGGGTGAACCCTGTCACGGGGACAATCCGCGGGTTCCGGAATTGCCGGTGCAAAATTATCGCAAAGCGCCCGCGCGATAAAATAAAGGTCACCGGCGGAGAATAAATGTGACCAAAACCTTGTCTTGCGGAAAAAACGCCGTATATTTGGGATGAATTTCAGCAAAATGCAGTTTCATCCCAGCAAAAAAAGGGATTAAAAAACGGACTTATGACATCTAAACTCCGTATCGGACAGACTTACAGGTCGCAGCTCCTCTACGTCGTGCTGCTCCCCGCGTTCTTCCTCGGCTTCTGTTTCCTGTACAATCCCTTTGGGATGCGGGAGTACTACCAGATAGGCGGAATGGGCTACGGTTTCCATTTCCTGATGCTCACCGTGATCCTGATGGCCATCCTGGCCGTTACGCGCCTGATTTTCAGCGCATTATACAAGCACATCCCCTTCCTATGGTGGCACTACGTGCTTTGGTGCTTCGGCGAAGTGTTCATCTTCTCCCTGTTTATGGGAATGTACACTTCCCTTTTCGGCCCCGAACAGAAGGGCTACTTCCCCGTGCTGTCGCGCTGCTTCAAGTTCGCCTACCTGATCCTGGTGTACCCCTACCTGTTCCTGACCCTGCTGCAGATCATCCTCAACAAGAACAAGGACCTCAGCGCCGAGCCTTCCGACAGCCTGGTCAAGTTCTACGACGAGCACAAGCGGCTCAAGCTCACCATCGACCCCGCCGCCATCCTGTGTATCCGGGCCGACGCCAACTACGTCATCCTGCACTACCTGGACGCCGACCGCGTGAAGGAGTTTATGCTCCGCGCCTCGATGAAGAGCGTGGAGGCCACGGTGGCCCGGCACGGGCTCGTGCGCTGCCACCGCTCGTACTTCGTCAATCCCAAGTACGTCAAATTGCTCAGCAAGAACCGCGAAGGAATGGTCACGGCCGAGCTGCTCGTGCCCGGGATGGAGGCCATTCCTGTGAGCAAACAGTTCTACAAGCAGCTCTCCGAGTTGCTCTGAGGCACCACTTTCCGCCCGACATTAAAGTTTTTTAAAATATTTTTGGATAATTCCGCAGAAAAGAATACCTTTGCAATCCCAAAACGGAGGACTCGTTAGCTCAGTTGGTAGAGCACAACACTTTTAATGTTGGGGTCTCGGGTTCGAGCCCCGAACGGGTCACAAAAGTGAAACGGGCTTCCGTTGACAATACTGCTTCCTTAGCTCAGTTGGTAGAGCACCTGACTCTTAATCAGGGTGTCTAGGGTTCGAGCCCCTAAGGGAGCACAAAAACAGCCTCTCAGCATAGTGAGAGGCTGTTTTTGTTGCTCCCGGTCGGCCTGCGTCTAACCATATGTCATTTGACCACGGGGCGGACCATATGATACATTCCGCGGGAGTAATCTTCCAGGAAACGCTGTTGACCAAGCTTGTTTTTTTACTATCTTTACAAACGGGAAGTTCCCTGCAAAAACAACTAGAAGAATAACCTATGGCAAAATCAGACATCAAGAAACAGAAATCTCCGGTCATCGAGATCCTTTGGAAGGAGAACGTGCCGGAAGCGACTTATTTCAAGAGCAACGACTACTCCATCGTGGCGAAGGTGGAGAACGGCAAGTATATCCTCACCCGCTATGGCTGGGATGAGGATCCCGCCAAGGGCGAGAGCCTTGTCGTCTCTACAAAGGACACCCGCCGGCTGATGGACAGCCTCAAGGTCAAGAACCCCGACACCCTCATCAAAGCCCTCGGAAGAAGGTTTGCCCTGAAGGAACCGCACAATTCCTTCGTCAAGATCCAGACCTCCCTCGAAAGAAGAGGCATCCCCTACGTGAAGAAGTAGCCTCGTCGTTGTTGCGGGTCATCGGGAGTTTGCCCTCCGTGAAATCGGAGGTGAAGAGAACTATGGTAGATTACGGACTGAAAGACAGGGTGGTGCTGATTACGGGGGTGAACAACCCGCAGGGAATCGGCGCCGCGACGGCATTCGCCTTTGCCCGCGAGGGAGCGAAACTGGCCCTGGTGTACAAGAAAGTGTCCCGCTCCTTTGACAAGACAAAGGCCGGCAGGAATGGGATGGACAGGTATTTCCAGGCGAATGCCGGGAATGCTGACCTCGTGGAGCGCAAGCTCAATGCAATGGATGCCGACTGTCTGATCCTCGAAAGCGACATTTCCGATGAGAGCGCCGTCAAGGAGATTTATGCGGCCGCGCGTCAACGATACGGAAGAGTCGACATCCTGGTCAATAACGCGGCGGAAGGCGATATGGACGGCCTGGACACCATAGAAAAGATTACCCGGAGCGTGATTGACGACACTTTCGCTGTCAATGTCCGGGGAAGCATCCTGATGATTCGGGAATTCGTCAATCTCCGCCCGGATCAGGGCAGGATCATCAATCTGTCCACAGATGCCGCGCAGGTTTTTGCCGGCCAGATCACCTATGGGGCGAGCAAGGCGACGCTGGAAGCGCTGACCCGCAGCATCGCCCTCGAAGTGGCGAAATATGGAATCACGGTGAACTGTGTCGCCCCCGGTCCGACGCAGACAGGATGGATCGATGACGATCTGGAAAAAGCAGTCGTTCCGCTCATTCCGATGGGCGAACTGATCCAGCCGGAGGATATCGCACAGACCATTCTGTTCCTGTCCGGCAAGCAGGCAGGGTTGCTTACCGGACAGGTCATCAAAGTGTCAGGCGGACACGCTCTTTAGAACGCTCTAATTCCCCGGGACCGTCAGGATGCTCTGAGAACCGTCGGAGTTGGGGTTGAGCGGGTCGGCGACGGTAGCGCCGTTCACGATGAACGAATACTTGTACTCTCCGGCTTCCTTCGGCTGGAGGGTGATGCTCCAGACGCCGTCGTTGTTGCGGGTCATCGCAAGCTTGCCCTCCGTGAAATCGGAGGTGAAGAAAACTTCGGATGCCTGCGGGGCGACGACGTTGAAGGTGACGTTGGGCGTCATCGGACGGGCGGGAGCGTTGGCACCGCCGGGCCTCTGGCCGCCGGGCCGCTGTCCGCCTCCCATACCCGGGAAGCGCGGCATACTGTGCACGACCGGGGATTCTACGCCGACGCGCATCAGCGGCAGCATAGCCATAGCATAATTGCGGCCGAGCTGGCGGTAGCCGGCGGCGCTGAAATGCAGCCTGTCGAAATTCTCCGCGCACCCGCTGGAAGACACGACGCGGGCGGTCGGGATGATGCGGGGAAGGGTTCCGATGATGCGGTTCATCGGGCCACAGACGCCGCCACGGTCACTGTTGACGACCTCGCCGGCGAGCAGCGGGCATTCTTCCGCCTTCAGGCCGAGGTCCTTGAGGAAATCCTCATAGATGCCCTTGACCTTGTCGGGCCAGGTCCAGTCGTCCGGATCGGACTCGCCCTGATGCAGCAGGATGCCGGAAATCACGCCGTCCTTCTGGGCCTGCTTCGCGAGCTTGACCACATACTCGTACGGATTGCCGTCATAGATCTTCATAATGTTCTGGAGCCAGTCGGCCCCGGTCTTGCCGTATTCCTCGGCCCGGTCTTTCATAAAAGCGTCGATCTTGCACCCGGCCACGGACACGTTGATGATGCCGACTCTGTGCCCTTCGGGAAGATACTCCAGCAGGGTGCGGCCGAAATAGTCGGCCGGGGTGAGCCCGGTGTTCTCGCGGCAGAGCGGCGGTACGGCCGGGTACCACTCCCCTTTCGTGCGGCCCATCTGGGGATAGTCCACCGCCGCCATCATCAGATAGTTGGGGCTGATACCCTCGCGGTCCTGATCCTCCACGCGGGCGTTCCCCTCCATATTGGACTGGCCGATGCAGATGAAAATGTGGAAATTCTTGTCCTGTGCGAAGACGGACACCGCCGTCGCCAATGCGACCAGCGTTAAAATGATTCTTTTCATATCAGATGTGTTATCAATTACAAATATAATAAATGGTGGATTACTGTCAAAACAAGGGAAAATAGTTCAAATATCATATCTGTTGTTTTGCTACCTTTAGAACTTGAAACGGAACGTTTATCTATTTCCACATACAACAAGTACTAAAACAACGGAGTTATGCGACTGAACAAGCTTATTTCCATCATCGGTTTGATGGCGGCCCTCTGTGCCTGCAACAGCGACCCGATGGTCGTCAAGACCACCCAGGGCAAGGTGCAGGGCGTCGAAGAGGAAGGGACCATTGCATTCAAGGGCATCCCTTATGCGAAGATCGAACGTTTTATGCCTCCTCAGAAGGCGGCTTCCTGGGACACCGTGATGGTGTGCGACAAATACGGTCCGTATGCGATGCAGACGGGCGGATTCCCGGGAACCGTGATGTCTGAAGAGAACACCTGCACCCTCAACGTCTGGACCAAGGACACGAAGGCCAAGATGCCCGTGATGCTGTGGATCCACGGCGGCGGATACGCCACCGGCCATTCCTCCTGGAACCCGGGTTACGGCCTGGCGCAGAAAGACGTGGTGTTCGTGAGCCTCAACCACCGCCTGAACATCCTCGGCTATCTCGACCTCTCTTCCTTCGGCGAAAAGTACAAATACTCCGGCAACGTGGGAGAACTTGACATCGTGGCCGCCCTGGAATGGATCCGGGACAACATCAAGCGCTTCGGCGGCGACCCCGACAACGTGACCATTATGGGCCACTCAGGCGGCGGCGGCAAGGTGGGCTCCATTATGTGTATGCCTTCCGCCAAGGGCCTGTTCCACAAGGCCATCGTCTACAGCGGCGTCATCGTCGGTTCCAACACCACGGCCACTTCCAGCAAGCTGGGCGAGGCCGTCGTCAGGGAGCTGGGCCTCACGGCCGAGACCATCGACAAGATCCAGACCGTCCCTTATGACGAGCTCAACAAGGCCGGACAGCGCGCCACTGCAGGCCTCCGCGGCATCGCCGGCGGCTTCGCCCCGACGATGGACGGCGAAGTGATCGTCTCGCAGCCCTTCACCCCGGCTTTCGCCGATTTCTCCAAGAACATTCCCATCATCATCGGTACCACGCGCAACGAGTTCGGCACCAACTACTACGGCAAGGAAGTGACCCTCGACGAGGCCAAGAAGATCCTCGCCCCGACCTTCGGCGACGACACGGACGAGTTCATCCAGGCCTACTATGAGGCTTATCCGGACGGCTCGCTCCAGGATCTGCTCTCAATGGACCGGATGTTCCGCTACAACAGCGTCGTCTCCTGCCGCGGCGTCAACGAGCAGGGCGGCGCTCCCGTGTGGAACTACCTGTTCGACTGGAGGAAACCTTCCGACAATTATTCCGCGCACGGCGACGAGCTTCCTTTCTTCTTCAATACGATCGAAGCAGAGAAGCGCAAGGTTCCCGAGGTCACGCCGGAAGTCAAGAAACTGGAGGAGATTATGAGCGATTACTGGGTGTCCTTCGCCTACACGGGCGATCCCAATACCGGAGACCTCCCGAAGTGGCATTCCTTCGCCGAAGCCAACGAGCCCTGTATGATCTTCAACACGCCCCAGGTCGTGGAACGCGAGGCTTTCGACTCACATATGCAGGAGCTTATCCGCAAGCACTCGATGAGATAGCGGCTATTTTCCGCCCTGCAGGCAGGCCTTGAAGAACCTGCCCTGGGTAGTGGGGGTGAAATCCCAATCGCTGATGAGCATCGGCGCCCAGCTGGTATCGAAACACCACACCGTGAACGAGATGCCTTTCTTCTCGAAATAGCGGGTGATGTGTTCACCGTAGACATCGGTGGAGATAACCGGGATATGGGCGCCGGGCTCGTTTTCCAGGCAGTAGCCGATCTCCGTACAGACGACGGGATAGGTGTCGGCCACGAAGCCGAAGTCCTTCTCCCACTGCTCTTCCCAAGGCTCGGAGCGTTTCATCGGATAGGGATGCGACACGTAAGCCACGTTGGGACGGGCGATGGGCTCCCGGGCCACCGGCGTCAGGTCGTACGCCCAGTTGAATCCGGCGCACAGGCATATGGCGTTGGGATTGTATGTGCGTATGACATCGATAATCTGCTCCTGCAATTCTTTCCACTCAGTCCAGCTGCAGTCCCCCACGTCCGGCGCCGTCACGGTGGGCTCGTTGAAGAGTTCGTACAGCGCAACGGTCGGTTCGTCCTTATATCGTTGGGCGACGGTGCGCCAGAACTTGAAGGTCTCCTCCCGGGTGGTCCTGTACATAGGCGAGGTGTACTTTTCCTCCTTGAGGTTGCCGATGGAATGCCAGTCCATAATGACGTACATTCCATACTGTCCGGCCCATTCGATACCCTGGTCCATAGCCCGGAAGGTCTCCTCCCAGCCCATTGCATTCAGGTTCGAGGGGTGGACGGCGAAGCGGACCACGTTCGCGCCCCAGGCGGCGGCCTCGGCGAAATAGCGCTCGTTCCACTGCCCTTCGCGGACCAGTTTCACGGGATCCGAGAAACAGAGTCCGCGGAATATCAGTTCGTTGCCCTGAGGGTCGACGAACTTGTTTCCTTCGACCTTCACCCAACCGGGAGCGGGTTTCCGGACCTTCGCCCGCCAGGGCCCGAAGAATTCGCTGATGCGGTCGTAGACGGCTTCAGCCCTGGAGTCCACGCCTGTAGCGTGCCAGCGCATCGTCTGCCGGCGCCCGGAAGGATACTCCAGCTCGACCGTGTAGATGGTGCCGCCTTCGATGAACTCGTCGTTCGAGTAGTCCCCCAGCGCGCTCGCGCCCATCCTGACGAGGTCCTGCTGCAGCTGCAGTATGCTCTCCTCGTCCTCGACCTTGTACTGTCCGTGGTATTCCTCTTCCCCCCGGATGTCACCCACATTGAGGTCTACGACGACGGAGGGCACGAACCCCGGCTTGCACATCAGCAGGCAGGCGTCGACGGCACGGGTGGCCGTATTCTTGGAAGTGATGGTGCATCCAGAGATGCGCTCGCTGTCCCGCTCGGCCCGGGCCACCCAGGGCTCGAAGAACGACTGGATATAATCGTACGCGGCCACGGCCTCGTCCTTGACGCCGTGCCCGTACCAGCGGATGTTGACCTTGTCGCCTGAGTCGTACTCCATATAGATGCGGTAGGCGTATCCGCCGGCCATATGCTCGTCCAGATTGTAGCCGTCCAGCTTGTAGACCTTGTTCTTTTTCAACCAGTCCTGCAGTTCTCCGATGCGCGGACACGCTGCGGGTTCCACCTCGTATTCCATACGGACCTCCGGCCGGTTTCCGTTTAGGTCGAGCCTGAAATCTTCCCGCAGCACGACGTTCACCCTGGGCGCCGCATCCCGGGAGACGAACAGTTCGCAGTAATCCTTGCCGAGCCCGGCGAAACCGGTGCGTGAATAGCTGCAGTAGGTCAAATTGCCTTTGGGGGCCCTCGCAAGGCAGGCGGGTCCGAACAATCCTATGGCCATAATCAGAAAGATATTGCAGAGAGGTCTCATTTTTAGTGTCACGGTTTGATTGATTCGGTCAAAGATACTATATTTGGATTTCTAAAACAAACAGAAGAGCATATGGCACTCAAATCCACGAAAGAGCAGCGGATGTACCTGCGGATCCGCAACCTGTGCGGGCTTCTGGGAATCATTCTCCCCTGGCTGGCGCTGTTCTCCGCCGGCATCGCGGAGCATCCCAGCGACGAGTGGTGGTGGAGCATTTCGGCCACGTATTATCTGAGCCCCGCCCTCGTGGGCGTGCTCGTGCCGGCCTGTATCGTGCTGATGTCCTATATCGGCTACGACAACGTGGACAACATCCTTACCTCGGCGGCAGGCCTGCTGGGCCTGGGAATCGTGCTCTTCCCCTGCAAGGTCAGCTGGGTGCCCGACGGGACCCCGGTAGGGTTCTTCCAGGTTCCGGTGGAGCTTTCCAATTACTTCCATATGGGCTGCGCGGCGCTGTTCTTCATAGTCATCGCCTGCAACAGCATCTTCCAGTTCACCAAATCGGGCGAGACGATGACCGACCGGAAGGTCATTCGGAACAAGATCTACCGGGTCTGCGGCTATGGGATGATCGCGATGGAGGCGGGCTTCGCTGTGGCGCGCCTGCTGGGCGCCCCGGGTTACACGGTAATGATTGCCGAAATCATCCTGCTGCACCTCTTCGGCTTCGCCTGGCTGGTCAAGGGCGAGGCTTTCCCCTTCTTGAACGACAGGGAAGACGATGCTGAAAGCGCTTAGCGCTTGTCGACGACCTTCGCGTCAGGATACGCTTTGGGATCGAAGACGACTTCCTTTTCAGAAACGCCGAAGCGGAGGTCGCGCATCGTCATCGTGATGCCGGACATCTTGGCGCTCAGGCTCTTGGGAGCATAAGACCCCTTGGCCACCACCAGGTCCATCGTCTTGGGGTCATCCTTGTCCTTGTTGTTCTTCGACTTCTTGCAGAGGATATGCCACGCGTCGGCGGTCTCCTTCTGGATGGAGACGTCGTAACCGTCGGTAATGCCGGAAAACATCTCCGTATCGCCTTCCGATTCCGTCTTGGACTTCTCGCTACGGTTCTCGATTACAATTTCTTCCGTCTTGGAATTGTAGGTCCACTCGGTCGTTTCGTCCATCCAGGTCACGGCCAGGATACCCGCGGTCTCGGCTTCCAACTTCATCTTTTCCCCGAGATTCCAGACCTTGGAACTGAACGTGCCCAGAATGGGAATCTTGATATCGACGGTCATATACAGGCCCTCCTTGTCAATCTGGTGACGGCCCATCTCGGCGTCCATCCGGTTCACAATCTCCTCGGCGGTCTGTCCGAGAGCGGCCACGGCGAACAGCGATGCGGCCAACAGGCTGAGAATCTTCTTCATATTGTATTGAATAAGGGGTTCGACTGCAAATATACATATTTCCTGCCAAGATAATCCACCGGGATTCATTACATTTGCGATATGAAACGGTTTCTCCATATCCTGACCGCGGCCGTCGCCACCCTTCTGCTGCTCGCCGGTTGCAACCGGGGCATCCACACCGCCACCGCCTCCCATTCCGGCTCCACGCCCTTGAGCGAAGGATCCGAGATTGCCTACAGCTACTCTTACTCGATGGAATACCTGACAGGCGGACTGCCGCAGGAGGTCGTCGACAGGATCAACGCCACCATCATCCGGCGGGACATCCTCTTCGCGGAGGAGGACTTCGGCTCCGACATCCGCGCCGCCTGCAGACAGTGGGAGGAGAGCGGCATAGCCGCATATCTGACGGATGCCGGGGAGATGATGGACGAATTCGACGGGGAGGATTCCTATATGTTCAACTGGGAGTCCGGCATCGACGGTTCCTTCCTGCACTATGACAAGTCGCGCAGGCTGCTGACCTACCGCTGTTGCTCCAACGATTATATGGGTGGCGCCCACGGGATGTACGGCGAGAGCTACACCGTCTTCGACACGGAGACCGGCGCCGTGGTCACGGAAGATGATCTTTTCGACGGTGACTGGGAAGAGGCGCTGGGCGGCTTGCTGGCGGACCGGGCACTGGAGGAGTATGCCGATCTGGCGGAGGAAGAGGGCGTGGACATCGACGATATCTTCTTCGCCGGCCCCTACCCCAACGGGAATTTCTCCGTGGAAAAGGACGGAATCACCTGGCACTACAACCCCTACGACATCGCGCCGTATGCCTTCGGCGTGATCGAGGTCACCCTGGGGTGGAAAGAGCTGGCGCCGCTTATGAGCAGGTAGTCACAGGATTGGCGCAAAGCCACTTGGCTTCGATCCAGCCGGTGTATCTTCCCCAGCTGACCTTCACCCATTTGCGGTCGCTGGTGACATCCAGCGGGTGCACCAGGTCCTCGGCCACGGTGATGCGGCCGGTCTCCGGCGCATTCGCGCGCGGCTCGGCACGCAACGGGAGCGCCTGGCGGGCGTAGTTGCGTGTGCTCAGCCCCAGTACGGAAGAGTGGATCCAAACCTCGCCGGGAATCTCGATGTCGTCTTCATCCATCGCCTCCACATAACCGTTCAGGATCTGCCACCAGCCGCCCTTCGCGTTACACACGGTAAGGGTATAGATGCCGCCTGCAGGCAACTGACGGACCACCTCCCCGTTCGGGGCGCTGCGCACGTTGGTGGCGGTGAAGTCCGAAACGAAGCAGGCCAGGGTGGCGGAAGGAGTCTGCGCCGCCAGGCCCAGGCAGGCGGTAATGCCCAAAAGGAAGAAAAGAATGCGTCTCATACGGCAAAGATAAGAAATTCCGCAGGATTTTGTATCTTTACTGAAAACATCCGCATTTATGAGAACACGACTCCTTTTCGCCGTCACGGCACTGCTCCTCCCCATCTGCCTGGCGGCCGCGCCGCGTCACTTCGAACTCTATTCGCCCGACGGGCGGCTCAATGTAAGCGTGGACGCCACCCCGCAGCTCCGCTACAGCCTCTCTTATGACGGCACGGCCGTGATCGCCCCGTCCGAACTGGCGGTACAGCTGGGCGACGGCAGCGTCTATGACGCTTCGGTCCGCTTCGAGAAGGCGATGCAGCGCGCGGTGGACGCGGACATTCCCGCCCCCGTATACAAGCGCGCCAGCGTGCGCGACCAGTTCAACGAGCTGACGCTCAGATACAAGACCTTCGACGTGGTGATCCGCGCCTACGACGCGGGGATGGCCTGGAGGTTCGTTTCGCGCTCCAAGAAAGACTTCATCGTGAAGGACGAGCAGGCGACGTTCCGCTTCGCCGAAGACGTGGAGACGACGGTTCCCTACGTGAAGCCCGACTCCCCCCGCGACCCCTTCCTCAACGGTTTCGAGGCTTACTACGACATCCATCCGCTCAGCGCCTGGAAAGAGGCGCAGAAGGCTTTCCTGCCCGTCTCCTTCCAAATGGCCAACGGCTGGCGGGTGAACATCACCGAGTCCGACCTGCTGGACTATCCGGGAATGTACCTGCGCCACGCCGGCGGCACGGCTCTCGCGGGCCTCTTCGCCCCGTATCCCAAGCTGGTGGAGCAGGACGGCTACAACAAGCTGCAGGGCATCGTGCGCACCACCGAGGAATACATCGCGAAGCAGCCTGCCGGCGCTTCCCTGCCCTGGCGCATCGTTGCGGTAGCCACCGAAGACCGCCAGTTGCTGGACAGCGACCTCGTGTGGCAGCTCAGCCGCCCCGCGGCCGACGTGGACTGGAGCTGGGTGAAACCCGGCAAGGTGGCCTGGGACTGGTGGAACGACTGGAACATCACCGGCGTCGATTTCCGCGCAGGCATCAATACCGAAACCTATAAGTATTATATCGACTTCGCCGCTGCCAACGGCATCGAATACGTGATCCTGGACGAGGGCTGGGCCGTGAACCTGCAGGCAGACCTCTTCCAGATCATCCCCCAGATCGATATGAAGGCCATCGTGGACCACGCCAATTCCAAGGGCGTGGGCATCATCCTCTGGGCGGGCTACTGGTCGATGCAGCGCGACATAGAAGGCATCTGCCGCCATTACTCACAGATGGGCGTCAAGGGCTTCAAGGTGGACTTTATGAACCGCGACGACCAGCAGATGGTGGACTTCTACACCCAGGTCGCCGAAACGGCCGCCCGCTACCACCTGCTCGTGGACTTCCACGGCGCATTCAAACCCTGTGGCCTGCAGCGCCCCTATCCCAACGTGGTCAACCACGAGGGCGTGGCCGGCCTGGAGCAGATGAAATGGGCACAGCCCACGGTGGACCAGGTCACCTACGACGTCCAGATCCCCTTCATCCGGATGTTCGCGGGTCCGCTGGACTACACCCAGGGCGCGATGCACAACGCTACCCGCCGCAGCTACCGGCCGAACAACTCGGAACCGATGAGCCAGGGCACCCGCTGCCGCCAGCTGGCCGAATACATCATCTTCGAGGCGCCGCTCACGATGCTCTGCGACTCCCCCAGCAACTACCTCGCCGAGCCCGAGTGCCTGAAATGGATGGCCGCCCTTCCCACCGTGTGGGACGAGACGGTGGCCCTCGACGGCAGGATCGGCGACTACGCCGCCATCGCCCGCCGCAAGGGGAACTCCTGGTATGTAGGCGCAATGACGGACTGGGATGCCCGTGAAATGGAAATCGACCTGGAGGCATTCCTGCCTGCAGGCCGATATAGGATGGAGGTGTTCCGCGACGGCTTCAACGCCGACCGCAACGCCCGGGACTACGCCCACGTGACGGAAGAGATTTCCGTGACGCCGGGCCGGCACACGCTGAAGTTCAAGATGGCCCCCGGCGGCGGCTGGACCGCAAAGTTCACCCGGTTCTAGCGCTTACTGCAGCAGCTTCTCGCTGCGCGCGATGAAGTCCGCCAGGGCCTTGCCTTTCAGCATTCCGTTGCCCAGCAGGGCGAGGTCCACCACCTGATGCAGCAGTTCGCTGTCCTTGGCAAAGTCAGCCGCCGAAACCTCGGCGGCTTCTTTCTTGCCGCCCCAGATCTTCGCGATCAGCGGGTTCTCCATATTCACGAGGATATTGTAGGCTTCCGGCATCGAGCCGTAGAAGTTCATCCCCCCGCCCAGGGCGCTCATCTCACGGTAGCGGCGCATAAACTCGCTTTGGGTGATAAGCACCGGCGCAGCGGTCTCGCCAAGGTTCTGCGCGTCCACCAGGTAGTCGTTGCCCTCGGGCAGGACGGCCTTGAAAAGCTCGTCCAGTACCTTCTTGTCGTCTTCGCTCATCTCCGGCTTTACCTTCTCCTCCTTGGGGATGAGGTTGTCCACGGAGTCGCTGTCCACGCGGGCGAAGCGGGTATGCTCCACCTTGGCCTCCAGCAGGTTCACGAAGTGGCTGTCCAGTTCGCAGTCCATCAGCAGGACGTCGTAGCCCCGGTTCTTCGCGGCCTCGATCCACCCGTACTGCTCGGCGGGCTTGGTGGCGTACAGGTACACCACGGTCTTGTCCTTGTCGGTCTGCGCCGGCTCGATGGCGGTGCGGTAGTCGTCCAGGCTGAAATACTTGCCGTCGGTGTTCTTCAGCAGGGCGAACTTGAGGGCGCGCTCGCAGAACTTCTCGTCCGAGAGCATCCCGTACTCGATGAAGAGTTTGATGTTGTCCCACTTCTGCTCGAACTGTTCGCGCTGCTCCTTGAAGATTTCTTCCAGGCGGTCGGCCACCTTCTTGGTGATATAGGTGCTGATCTTCTTGACGTTGGCGTCGCTCTGCAGGTAGCTGCGGCTCACATTCAGCGGGATGTCCGGCGAATCGATCACGCCGTGCAGCAGGGTCAGGAAGTCCGGCACGATGTTGTCCACGTGGTCCGTGACGAACATCTGGTTGCAGTAGAGCTGGATCTTGTTCTTGTCGATGGCCATCCGCTCCTTGATCTTCGGGAAGTACAGCACGCCGGTGAGGGTGAAGGGGTAATCGACGTTCAGGTGGATCCAGAACATCGGCTCCTCCTCCATCGGGTAGAGCTCCTTGTAGAATTTGAGGTAATCCTCATCCTTCAGTTCGGACGGGGCCTTGGTCCAGATGGGTTCGATGCCGTTGATGACGTTGTCCTCGTCGGTCTCCACGCTCTTGCCGTCCTTCCATTCGGTCTTCTTGCCGAACACCACCGGCACGGGCATAAACTTGCAGTACTTGCCGAGCAGCTGCGAGATGCGGCCCTTCTGGGCGAACTCCTCGGAGTCGTCGTCGAGGTAAAGGGTGATCTCGGTACCGCGGTCTTCCTTCTTGCCTTCCGTCATCGAGTACTCCGGCGAGCCGTCGCAGGACCAGCGGACCGGCTTGGCGCCTTCCTGCCAGCTGAGGGTGTCGATGGTGACCTTCTTGCTGACCATAAAGGCCGAGTAGAAGCCCAGACCGAAGTGGCCGATGATGGAGTTGATCTGGTCCTTGTATTTCTCAAGGAACTCGCCGGCCGAGGAGAAAGCGATCTGGTTGATGTAGCGGTCCACCTCGTCTTCGGTCATACCGATGCCGCGGTCGACGATCTTGAGGGTCTTTTTCTTCTCGTCCAGCTCGACGCTGACTTTCAGTTCGCCGAGTTCGCCCTTGAAGTCGCCGCTGGAGGCGAGGGCCTGGAGCTTGCGGGTGGCGTCGACGGCGTTGGCGACGAGTTCGCGCAGGAAGATTTCGTGGTCGGAATAGAGGAACTGCTTGATTACCGGGAAGATGTTCTCGGTGGTCACGCCGATTTTGCCTTTTAGAGTCTTGGTTGCCATATTGTTGCTTTTATTTATCGTCTACTGGCAGTGCCGCCTGCAAAACCGTAGCCGCCCGTGGCTCGTGAACGGGGGGACCGCAAGCGAAGCGACGCGGTGGGATGAGCGAAGCGAAGTTTTGCAGGCGGCAGCTGCCAGTAGATAAAACAAATGGCGTTCCAATGACAAATTGTCACCACCGTCCCCGGTTCCCGCCGCCGTTCCAATTGCCACCCCGGTTTCCGTTCCAATTGCCATTCCGGTTGCCGTTCCCGTTTCCGCCGCCGTTTCCGCCACCGTTTCCGCCACCCATCGAATTGAATCGGTAGGCAAACGTGAAGAAGATGTAGCGGCCGAAGTTGTGCGTCCAGCTGTACCGGACGAAGTCGGACCCCATCGAGGTGGAGAAACCCGTGTTCTGGTTGAAGATGTCGTTGGCGCTGACGGCTATGTCGAAGTTGTTGCGGGGGCCGAAGCGGGCGCCGATGTTGAGGTTGAGGATATTGTCGTTGATCTGCGCATAGGTGAGGCCCTGGGTGAAGACCTTGTTGTAGTTGCCTCCGGCGTACAGGTGCTTCAGGATATTGTTGATTTCGAAGCCGACCGTCAGCCTCTCGGTAAAGTAGCTCACGTCGTCCTTCTCGGAATTGGACGAATGGATGTACGAACCCGTGCCGCGGACGTTCAGGCGGAGGTTCCGCGAGAAATTGGTGTTCATCGCCAGCGTGAGCGTGGGCCTGTAGTTCGCCGTGACGGTCAGCTTGTCGTTCACATAGGAGGGCGAGTTGTCCCAGTTCATCGACACGACGGTCCTGAGGATGCTGTTGATCTTCTTCAGCTGGCTCTCGAGTTCGGCGTTCGCCGATGCGCTGTAGCTGTGGGCCACGTTCTCGTAGGTGCTGAGGGTGGACTGAGCCGGCATCGTATAGTCGTAGTCGGGCAGGTAGGTGGCCGTGGCGTAATAGATGCGGCGGTTCACGATGACGTCGTTGTTGACCCGGAAATTGGCGGAGAACGAGAACGACGAGAAGTTGCGTGCCGCACGCCGGCGGTTCTCGCTGGCGGCGAGGGTCGCACGGGCCTCTTTCCCAAGCACCGTGCTGTACGAGAACGAGAAGGCGTGCGAGACGCTCTGCCTCAGGGAAGGGTTGCCCGCGGAGACCGAATAGAGGTTGGAGTTGTCCAGACGCGGGCGGACCTGCTCGAGCGAGGGAACCGAATTGGAGGCCGTGTAATTGAACATCCAGTCGTCCACCATCTTGTCCGTCCCGAAGCGGATGCGGCCGGTCCAGGCGTTGAAAGGCTTCACGTAGCAGCTCTCTTCCGGGAAGTAATCCACGCGACCCAGCCGGGTGGAACCGTATCCGACGGTCACCCGCAGGTTGGCCTGCAGCTTTTCGAAATACTGCCTGTAGGTTAGGGTTCCGGACTGGACGCGGTTGTCGTGCGTGAGATGCTCCGTGTTCACGCTGTCGGTCCGCACGGCATAGGGGTCCGTCATATCCATCGCAATCCGTTCGCTGACCCGGTGGGTGTCCGTGAACCCGTACCCGAGTTCCAGGCTGTGGCGGTTGGAAAAGCGGTAGGTGATGCTCGGGGTGAAGCCGTAGCTCCGGTTTCCGCCGGAGGAATCGATGTCCAGCACCTTCACGGCGATGGTGGACGTGGTGGTATCGACCTTGGCCGAGAAGCCGTCGTTGCTCCCGCTGCTGAAATTGGCGCCCAGACCAAGGTACAGTTTGCCGGCTATGCCCTTGTTGAAATTGAAATTGCTGCTGAAGGACTGGCTCCTGGTGTCAGAGACCGTGCTGGACGAAGTTCCCTGCCTGGGCAGCTGGTCCTGGTAGTTGTAGTTGCTGCTCAGGGAACGGGTGTGGCCGTCGGTGATGCTGTAGTTGGCGGTCAGTCGGATGGTGCCGTCCTTGAGGCTCTTGCGGCCGTTCAGCGAGAACCGGTGCACGCCGCTGGTCTGATCCGAATGGGAGGAGTTCAAGGATTCCCGGAAGTCGTATGCGGCCGTGGGGAAATAGGTCTGCTGCGAACGGGATTCATTCACGGTGTAGTTGTTCGTATAGGAATAGCTTCCTCCGATGCTGGCCAGGACGAAATTCCGGGCCTCCTTGCTCATCCAGCGCCGGGTCACGCCCGCCGACACGCTGATGGCCCTGAGGTCGGCCGCGCCGCCGCTTCTCGCGTTCCGGAACGCGTTGCCGCGGCGCCTGGCGGATGCGTCGTTGATATTGTTGATGTTGAAGCTCAGGTCGGCCTGCAGGCTTTCCGAAGAAAGGTTCAGCGAGCCGCCGGCCGTATAACGGAACTTGTGATAAAGGCTGTCCGTGTCGAAGCCCGCGCCGGTGAGGAAATTCCCGTTCAGCACCATCTTGGGCTTGTTTTTGGTCTCTATGTCGATGACCCGCTGCTTCTCCTCGTTGAGGCTCACCACGTGGTTGGGATCCTTGTTGGCGTACTCGGTAAAGGACTTGATAGCGGCCACCTCTTCTGCCGGGAGCTGCTCCAGGGCGCGCATCGGGTCGTCGCTGAACAGCAGCGCGCCGTCGATATAAACGGTGGCGAGTTCCTCGTCGAGGATGGAAACGCCGTCGTCGCTGACCTTGACTCCCGGCATCTGCTCCAGCAGGTCGATGGCCATCTCTCCCTTGTTGTACTTGACCGCGTTGGGATTGAACACGAGGGTGTCCTCCTTGACCGACAGCACGGTGGCCGTCTCGGTCAGGACGGCTTCCGCGAGCATAATGTCGGACGGACGGAGTTCGACGATGATCTTGTTCTCCCCCGCCTTCACGTTCATAGAGCGGCGCATCTCCTCATAGCCCAACAGGCTGATGGTGACGTCCGCCCGACCTGCGGGAACGTTTCGGATGGTGAAGGTGCCCTTGTCGCCGACGACGGCGTACAAGGTATCTTTCCGTACTTCAGGAACGACGATGACCACGGCTCCCGTGCCGGGAGATTCTTCTTCATCTTCGTTTTCGGGGAGGAGCGTGACGGTTCCCGTAACTGTTCCGCGCTGTTGCGCAAAGGCAGAAAAGGATAACAGGAGCACCGCGAGCAGGAGGGCGATCTTCTTCATTGGTCAATAATTGGTTTTGGCGCACTTATATGCAAAAATAGGGCCCCGTACAACGCCGGGGCCCTATTTTAAACGAAAACCTGCAGATTATTTGTACAGGAAGCGCTTGATGCTCATCTTCGGGGTCTTCTCGAAGGGGACGAGCACAGTCTCGACCTTGGCGATCTGGCTGTAGGCAGGCAGCTGGCGGTTGGCGCCGACACGGATTTTCTCCGGGAGGTCGGACACGGCCTCGTCGTCCAGCTTGGCGTTCTTGATGCCGTCCTTGTCCAGATACACCAGGGCGACGATCTTGCCCGCGCGGTCCACCACGACCGACTCGCTCACGAACGGCTGGTTGTTCACGATGGCCTCGAGTTCCTCGGGATAGACGTTCTGGCCGTTGGCGGTGAGGATCATACTCTTGGAGCGGCCCTTGATGAAGATGTTGCCGTCCTTGTCCATAATGCCCAGGTCGCCGGTGCGCAGGAAGCCGTCCTCGGTGAAGGCGTTGGCGGAAGCCTCCGGGTTCTTGAAGTAGCCGATGGTGATGTTCTCGCCCTTGGCCTGGATCTCGCCGGCGATGTGCTGGGGATCCTCGGAGTCGATGCGCACGACGGCACAGTCGACAGGCTTGCCGCAGGAGCCCGGGACGTACTTGGTCCAGTGCTCATAAGCCAGCAGCGGGCAGGCCTCGGTCATACCGTAGCCCACGAGGTAAGGGAACTTGATCTTCTTGAAGATCTTCTCGACTTCCGGATTCAGGGCGGCGCCGCCCATAATGAACTCCTGCACGTTGCCGCCGAAGGCCTGCACCAGGCCATCCTTGATCTTCTTGTAGATGATCCGGTTCACACCGGGGACCTTCAGCAGGAACTTCACGGCGGGCTTGTCGATGGTGGGCTTGATCTTGGACTTGTAAATCTTCTCCATCACGAGGGGAACCGTGATGAGCAGGTAGGGCTTCACGTCGGCGAAGGCCTTCAGCAGGGTGGCCGGGGTCGGGGCCTTGCCCAGCCAGTAGATGGCCGTGCCGTTGCAGAGCGGGTAGATGAACTCGATCACGAGGCCGTACATATGGGCCATCGGGAGCATCGAGACCATCTTGTCGCCCGCGGGGACGTTGCGCTGGCTGAAGTCCACGTTCGCGCTGAAGTTGCGGTAGGTCAGCATCACGCCCTTGGGATCGCCGGTGGAGCCGGAGGTGTAGTTGATGGTGGACAGGTTGTCCCAGTTGTCGGTGGGGAACACCACGTCGCCGGGACCGAAGCCGTCGGGCCATTTGGCGGCGAACAGGGCGTCCATCTCGCCGTAAGCGGCGGCAACCTTGTCGGAGGCGGCGTAGAGGAGTTTCCAGGTGTCGATGTCCACGACGAAACGGACGTCCGGCATCTTGGCGACGTCCATCTGTTTGAACTTGTCCTCGTTGGTGAAGAGGGCGATGCTCTCGGAATGGTTCACCAGGAAGCAGGCGCTGTCGGCGGTAAAGTCTGCCAGCAGCGGCACGATCACGGTCTCATACGTGTTGACGGCGAGGTAGGACATACCCCAGCGGGCGCCGTTGCGGGCCCAGAGGGCGATCTTTTCGCCTTTCTTGATGCCGAGTTTTTCGAAGACGAGGTGGAATTTCTCGATCTGAGTGGCCATCTGGCCGTAGGTGAAAGACTCGCCGCCGATGCTGTTGAGGGCGGCCTTGTCCCAGAATTTGCGCGTCGCATTCTGCAGGCGCTCCAGGTAGTGCGGATATTTTTCCATTGTGATTGTAGTGGGTTTTCGGTTTTATCCCTCAAATTTACTGCTCGAAGCGCTTTTTTGCAATCCTTCGCGTGCGTATGTGGCGAATTATTCCGATATTTGGGGCGAAATCAATTCATTAGGGGTGAAAATGGAAAGGAAAAAACCGATCGTCGCGCTGATCTACGATTTCGACGGCACGCTCTCGCCGGGCAATATGCAGGAGTTCGGATTCATCCAGGCCGTCGGCAAGACGGCCGACGAGTTCTGGAAGATGAGCGACAGCATCGCCATCGGGCAGGACGCCTCCAACGTGCTGTCCTATATGAAACTGATGTTCGACGAAGCCCGGAAGAACGGCATCCCCCTGCGACGCGAGGAGTTCCGCCGCTTCGGGCAGGACATCGAGCTCTTCGAAGGGGTTCGGGAGTGGTTCCGCCTCGTGAACAATTACGGCCGGCGTCACGGTGTGCGCATCGAGCACTACATCAATTCCTCCGGGCTCAAGGAGATCATCGAAGGCAGCCCCATCGCCCACGAGTTCAAGCACGTCTTCGCCGGCACCTTCATCTACAACGCCGACGGCGAGGCGGAGTGGCCGGGCATCGCCGTGGACTACACCGCCAAGACGCAGTTCCTCTTCAAGATCAGCAAGGGCATCTTCAGCGCCCGCGACAACAAGCAGGTCAACGCCTCGATGGCCGAGGACAAGAAGCGCATCCCCTTCACGCATATGATCTACTTCGGCGACGGCGACACCGACGTCCCCTGTATGAAGATCGTGGGGATGTTCGGAGGCCACTCCATCGCCGTCTATGATCCTGAGAACGAAAGGAAGAAGGCCACGGCCGCGAAGCTCAAGCGCCAGGGGCGCGTGGCGTTCGCCGTACCGGCCGTCTACACGGCACAAAGCCCCGCCTTCCGCGTGGTCACGGCCATCATCGACAAAATAAAAGCCGACTCGGTGCTGAGCCGGCTCTCGAAATAAGGAATCATTCCGTCATTCACCGGCTTGACCGGAGGATCCCACACAGGCGATGTGCGCCTCAGGCGCTTCCATTATGTTCCAGGACAGCACGGCGCCTGCGAACCCGTGGCGCAACACGGCTTCCAGCGATTCCTTCACATACTCCGGCGAAGTCTCCGCCACGCCTTCGCGGTAGTTGATTTCGATCCCAGGATACTTGGCGCACGGATAGGGCTCCATCGCCTTCAGCTGCGAGTCCAGGAACTCCAGGTCCATCTTGAAATCCGGATAGCCGGAGGCACCGGGGACGGACTCCCGAAGCAGTTCGTACTCGAAACCCATCCCGGCCGGGGCGTCCGTCATCCGGTACAGCATCGGTTTGATGAAGTCCGCGTGCTGTGCGAGGATCTCATAGTCCTGCCCCACGAAGGGCGCCATAAAGGGCGCGAACAGATCCATCCCGATCTCGAGTCCGCGGCTCCGGAGGCTGTCGGCGACGGCCGCCACGGCACCGCTGACGATATGTCCCTTGGCGCGGAAGAAGGCCGCGGCGATCGGGTCCTCGAAACGGAAACCGCCCGCAGGGTCATAGCCGCTGACGGACAGGAAGGAGTCGCCCTTCGCCAGCCAGGCTTCCCGCACCAGTTCCAGGTCGATCCCTTCTTCCGCGAAGCGTTCCTCGCATAGCGGACAGCCGCAGTTCAGCACGCCGCTGACCCCGCCCACGAAGGACTGGGTGCGGATGCGGTCCAGGAACACCCCGTCGAAACGGCAGTCGCTGAAATACTGGTCATACACCTCGATGACGCCCTCGGCGTTCAGCGGGTCGGAGGGGCAGTTGAAGCGGAAGCCCTCCCCTTCCGTCAGGTCGTAGTTGGCCGGGATCTCACCCCAAAGGTCCACCGCGGGAGAACTGTCGCAAACTTCCTCTGTCTCGGCGAAGACCGGAAGCCAGAGCAGCATCTTGATCCGCTTGGAGCGCAGGTACTTCCCTACCTTCTTGTAAACATCCTTGTCCAGGCTCCAGCCGATGATGACCTTCCGCACGGGAATCTCGCGGCGGACGGAGTCGATGCGGCCGATGATCTGCTCCGCGGTATATTGCGGCGCATTCCAGCTACCCAGCGACACCTGGACCACATAACCGGGCCCTGCCGGTTCCTTATGGCACGCGGCCAGAACCAGCAGGGCGGTTATCAGATATGCCAGTCTTTTCAAGGCTATTTCTTCACTTCTTCTTCCGAGCGGGGGCCGAAGTTCACGGACACGTCGCCCGGGGTACCTTTTCCGAATTCATAGTCGTTGCCCGGCAGGATGGCGTTCAGCAGGATGCCCACGAGGGCGGCGACGGCCAGGCCGCTGAGCGAGGTGAAGCCCAGGGAGATGGCGTCGTTCGCGCCGTACTTGATGCCGATGGCGAGCACGAGGATGAGGGCCGCGATGATGAGGTTGCGGGACGAGGTGAAGTCCACCCGGTTCTCGACCACATTGCGCACGCCCACGGCGGAGATCATACCATAGAGCACCAGCGAGACGCCGCCGATGGTCGCGGCGGGCATCGCGCCGATGAGCGCGGAGAACTTCGGGCAGAAGGCCAGCAGGATCGCGAAGCAGGCGGCGATGCGGATCACGCGCGGGTCGAAGACCCTGGTGATGTTCAGCACGCCGGTGTTCTCGCCGTAGGTGGTGTTGGCCGGGGCGCCGAACAGGGAGGCGATCATCGTGGCGAGACCGTCGCCCATCAGGGTGCGGTGCAGGCCCGGGTCGCCGAGGTAATTGATGCCCGTGGTGGAGGAGATGGCGCACATATCGCCGATGTGCTCGACCATCGTGGCGAGCGAGATGGGCAGGATGGCGATGATGGCGGCCACCACCAGACCCCAGTCGGGGTTCTTGAACACGGCGAAGGCGGTATCCTGCATCTTGAACGGCAGGCCCACCCACGCGGCTTCCTTCACAGGCGCGAAGTCCACCTGGCCGAAGCAGGCGGCCACGATGTAGGAGCCCAGCACGCCCAGCAGGATGGGAACGATCTTGATCATCCCCTTGCCCCAGATGTTGCAGACGATGATGATGACCACGGCCACAAGGGCGAGCCACCAGTTCTGGCTGCAGTTCTGGATGGCCGAACCGGACAGGGTGAGGCCGATGGCGATGATGATCGGGCCAGTGACGATGGGCGGGAAAAAGCGCAGCACCTTCTTGGCGCCGAATGCCGCGAACAGGCCCGCCAGCACGAAGTACATCAAACCCGCGCAGAACACGCCGATGCAGGCGTACGGCAGCGACTGGGCCAGGGAGAGTCCCTTGTCGACACCCATCTGCGTCACGGCCGCATAGCCGCCGAGGAAAGCGAAGGACGAGCCCAGGAAGGCGGGGACCTTCAGCTTCGTCAGGAAATGGAAGAGCAGCGTGCCGATGCCCGCGAAGAGCAGCGTCGCAGAAACGGAGAGCCCGGTGATCACCGGAACGAGGACGGTGGCCCCGAACATCGCGAACAGATGCTGGAGGCCGAGTACGGTCATCTTGCCCGCGCCAAGCGGACGGGCGTCATAGATTGCCTGGTCTTTCTGTACTTGAGCCATTGCTATTGTGAATTAAAAGGTTATTCCCACTCGATGGTTCCCGTCGGCTTCGGCGTGAGGTCGTACAGCACGCGGTTCACGCCCGGAACTTCCGTGATGATGCGCTGCGTGATATGGTGCAGCAGCTTGTACGGAATCTCCTCGATGGTGGCGGTCATCGCGTCGCGGGTGTTCACGGCACGGATGATGACCGGCCAGTCCCAGCTGCGCTTATTGTCCTTGACTCCCGTCGACTTGTAGTCGGGAACGATGGTGAAGTACTGCCATACCTTGCCTTCCAGGCCGTTCTTCGCAAACTCTTCGCGCAGGATGGCGTCGCTCTCGCGGAGAGCCTCCAGGCGGTCCCGGGTGATGGCGCCGGTGCAGCGGACGCCCAGGCCGGGGCCGGGGAACGGCTGGCGGTACACCATATTGTCAGGCAGCCCCAGTTCCTTGCCGACCACGCGGACCTCGTCCTTGAAGAGCAGTTTGATCGGCTCCACGAGCTCGAACTGCAGGTCTTCGGGAAGACCTCCCACGTTGTGGTGCGACTTCACGGGACCGGATTCGACGATATCGGGATAGATCGTCCCCTGGGCCAGGAAACTGATCCCCTCCAGCTTGCGGGCCTCCTCCTCGAACACGCGGATGAATTCCGCGCCGATGATCTTCCGCTTCTGCTCGGGATCGGCCACGCCGGCCAGCTTGTCGAGGAAACGGTCCGCGGCGTCCACGTATACCAGGTTGGCGCCGAGTTCGTCGCGGAATACCCGGATCACCTGTTCGGCCTCGCCCTTGCGAAGGAGACCGTGATTGACGTGCACGGACACCAGCTGCTTCCCTACCGCCTTGATAAGCAGCGCCGCGACCACGGAGGAGTCGACACCGCCCGACAAGGCCAGCAGCACTTTCTTGTCCCCGATCTGCTCACGCAGTTCCAAAATCTGTTTTTCAATGAAAGTCCGGGCCAGTCCGGCCGTCGTGATGCGCTCCATATTCGCGGGGCGAACGTTTCCTGTAGTCATATAACAATACTTAATACATTAATGATTCACAAAATGCTATAGTTTCTCGGACAGAACTCCCAAACGGATATCATAATTGTCTTTCAGCCGCTTGACCGCTTCCTCAAAGGTCAGATTCTCATCCCCGTTGATGATGAATCCGCCGTTCATATTGGCATCTCCGGCGGGATCCCACATCCGGAAATTGTACCTGGCGCTCTCGGACAACCGCTCCTGCAGCGCGTCCATATAGGCCGGAATGGTCTCCAGCTGCGGCAGCAGTTCCTGGAAACGCTTTTTCACCTTCTCCTTGAAGACGGGGTCCTCGAACAGGCGGGCGTACCAGATGGCCTCCCCGTTGATCAGGCCGGTCTTGCCCTGCGGTGAGGTATTATACGACAGCACCCCCCAGTCGAAGTCCCAGCAGGGGCCGGCCACCAGCTTCCCACCCCGGTCCTTATGCATAAAGACGCTGCCGGGATTGCCCAGTTCGTGGTTTCCCATCACCTCGAACACGAGCCAGTAGTCCACGAAGGAATCCACGTCGATATAGTTGGCATAACCCTTCTCCAGGTCGGTAAAGTCCGGCCCGTAGATGGCTTCCGCCGTATCATAGACATACTGTTTGATGTAGGCAAGCTGCGCCTCGGTGAGGTCTTCCTCGTCCGGATACTTGACACTGAAGGGGATACCGCCCTCGCTGCCCCATTCTACGCTCCCCCCGTGCGGATCGGTCCACTGGACCTCGTTGTCGTAATGGAAATCGCACTCCAGCAGGTATCCGCCCGTCACGGCCTCGCCTTCGTTGTCTTCCGGCGTCATCTCCGTGACATTCACCCGGTTCTTGTCCACACGCACCTGTTCGATGAGCACATAGGTTCCCCGGTGTCTCCCGTTCAGCACCAGCTCCACCGGTTCGCAGTGCGGCGTCCAGTCCAGGTTCGTCATCGATGACACCTTCATCGCCACCAGGTTCCGCATCAAGGACCTGTCCATAAAATTGGCCAGCAGGATCCAGCGCTTGTGCTTGGGCAGCCCGAACACCTCCGCCTTCTTGTCCAGTTTAATCAAGTAAGGCTTCTTGGGCCACTCCCAGGTGGTGTTGCCCCGGCCCCGGACGGAGCAGTTCACCTGTTCCAGATCATACCGCCCGCCGTCGGACCGGATGGTCAGGGCGGCCGGGACATATTCTTCCTTAGATACGATGGGGGCGTTGTTTTCCGTATCGATATAGACGGTGGCCAGACCCGTTTCCGGAATGAGGACGCCCGGAGCAAGCCGGTGAATCCGGACCGTAAAAGACGAAGAAAAGACAAAGGAATCCTCCCCGGCTTTCTTCCGGACCCCCAGCTGCACTGAATACTCGTAATCCTCTCCCTTCCCGGTGTCGGACAGGACGGCCACGTACCGGCCCTCACCGGTCGAACGGACCTGGGTGAGCGAAAAGGCTTCGGACTGCGGGGACAGGATCACGTCCGACGCCGGATTGAAGGCGAACTTCCCGTCCACCACGGTAAAGGCCACTTCGACATTCCCGTCCACCGGAATCTCCACCGTATTGACCTGCATCTGGACCGAACTGAGCACGGGTTCCAGCGCCACTGTCTGGAATTCTTCCTTCTGCTCACAGGACGCAACGGTCAGCGCGATGGCAAAGACGGCGGAAACGTGTCGGAAATACCTCATATCATTCCCATTCGATGGTTGCAGGCGGTTTGGACGAAATGTCATACACGACGCGGTTCACGCCCGGGACCTTGTTGATGATCTCGTTGCTGATATCCGCGAGGAAGTCGTACGGGAAATGGAACCAGTCGGCCGTCATACCGTCGGTGGACACCACGGCGCGCAGGGCGACGGGATGCTTGTAGGTCCGCTCGTCCCCCATCACCCCGACGCTGCGCACCGGCAGCAGGATCACCCCCGCCTGCCACACGGCGTCGTACAGGTTCGTGGCCATCACGCGCGGGTCAGAGGCACACGGGAAGCCCATCCCGGTGCAGTCGTAGCGGCGCAGGCCGCGGATGAAGATGTCGTCGGCGTCGCGCAGGGCGTCAAGTTTTTCTTCGGTTACCTCGCCCACGATGCGGATCGACAGCGACGGACCCGGGAAGGGGTGGCGTCCCACCAGTTCCTCCTTGATGCCGAGGGAACGGCCGATGCGGCGCACCTCGTCCTTGAAGAGCATCCGGAGCGGCTCGACGATCTTGAGATGCATCTTCTCGGGCAGGCCGCCCACGTTGTGGTGGCTCTTGATCCTGGAGGCGATGCCCGGAATGCCGGCCGATTCGATGACGTCCGGATAGATGGTCCCCTGGGCCAGCCAGCGGGCGTTTTCGATTCCCTGGGCATAGCGGTCGAAAGTCTCTACGAAGAGCCGGCCCACGATCTTGCGCTTGGTTTCCGGATCATCCACGCCCGAGAGCGCTTCGAGGAATTCCTTCGAGGCGTCGGCCCCGATGACGTTCAGGCCCATATCCCGGTAGGACTCAAGCACGTTTTCGTATTCGTTCTTGCGCAGCAGGCCGTTGTTGACGAATATGCAGATGAGGTTGTGGCCGATGGCCTTGTTCAGCAGCACGGCGGCCACGGTGGAGTCCACGCCTCCGCTCAGACCCAGGATCACCTGGTCGTTCCCGATCTTCTCCCTGAGTTCGGCGACCGTCGTTTCAATGAACGAGGCGGGCGTCCAGTCGCCCTTCATCCCGCAGATGTCCAGGGCGAAGTTGGAGAGGATCTTCGTACCTTCGGCCGTATGATACACCTCCGGATGGAACTGGACGGCATAGGTCGGTTCCCCGGCGAACTGGAAGGCGGCGTTGGCCACGTCCTGCGTGGAGGCGATCACCTCGCCGCCTTCCGGCAGCCGGGAAATCGTGTCGCCGTGCGACATCCACACCTGGGAGTGCGGGCTCACGCCCTTCATCAGCGGAGAGTCCGGGCGCACGACGTACAGCATCGCGCGGCCGTATTCGCGGGAATCCGTCTGTTCGACCCTGCCTCCGCAGCGATGTGCCAGGTACTGGGCGCCGTAGCAGATGCCGAGCAGCGGCAGCTTCCCCCGGAAGAGGGACAGGTCCACCTGCGGGGCGTTCGCGTCCCGCACCGAACAGGGGCTGCCGGACAGGATGACTCCCCGGACGGAAGCGTCCGGAGCGGGGAAATTGTTAAAGGGATAGACTTCGCAATAAACGTTCAGCTCCCGGAGGCGGCGGCCGATCAGCTGGGTCACCTGGGAGCCGAAATCGAGGATCAGGATCTTATTCACCGCGGGAATAGTTGGGAGTCTCCTTGGTGATGGTGATGTCGTGCGGATGGCTCTCCGCCATACCGCTGGCCGTTACGCGGGTGAAGCGGGCGTCCTTCAGGGCCTTCAGGTTGGCGGCGCCGCAGTAGCCCATTCCGGAACGCAGGCCGCCCACGAGCTGGTACACCGTCTCGGACAGGGTGCCCTTGTACGGCACGCGGCCCACGATGCCTTCCGGGACGAGTTTCTTCAGTTCCACCTTGTCGTCCTGGAAGTAGCGGTCCTTGGAGCCGGCCGCCATCGCGTCGATGGATCCCATTCCGCGGTATGCCTTGAACTTGCGGCCGCTGTAGATGATGGTCTCGCCCGGCGACTCCTCCGTGCCGGCGAACATCGAGCCGCACATCACGCAGTCGCCGCCGGCCGCAAGGGCCTTCACGACATCGCCGGAGTAGCGCAGGCCGCCGTCGGCGATCAGCGTCACGTCCGTTCCCTTGAGGGCCTGGGCGGCGTTGAAGATGGCGCTCAGCTGCGGCACGCCCACGCCCGCGACGATGCGCGTGGTGCAGATGGAACCGGGGCCGATGCCCACTTTCACGCCGTCCGCACCGGCCTTCACGAGGTCCCGCGCGCCCTCTTCCGTGGCCACGTTGCCCACCACCACGTCAAGCGACGGGAAAGCGGACTTGACTTTCTTCAGCAGGTCGATCACGCCCTTGCTGTGGCCGTGGGCGGAGTCGAGCACCACGGCGTCCACGCCCTCCGCGTAAAGCGCCTTCACGCGCTCAAGCGCATCCGGAGTGATGCCGATGCCGGCCGCCACCCGCAGACGCCCCTTGGCGTCCTTGCAGGCGTCGGGATGCAGGCGTTCCTTGATAAGGTCCTTGTAGGTGATCAGGCCCACGATGTGGCCCCTGTCATCCACGACCGGAAGTTTCTCCACCTTGTATTTCTGCAGGATGGATTTCACGTATTCACGGTCCGTGCGGGTGTCCGGGATGGTCACCAGCCCCTGCGAGGTCATCACGTCGCGAACCAGTCCGTCCATATCCTCCAGGAAGCGGACGTCGCGGTTGGTCACGATGCCCACCAGGTGCCGCTCGCCGTCCGTCACGGGAATGCCGCCGATGTGGAACTCGCTCATCAGGCGGAGGGCGTCGCCCACCGTCTGGTCCTGGTTGATCGTGACGGGGTCGCTGATCATTCCGTTCTCGGAGCGCTTCACCTTGCGGACCTCGGCCGCCTGCGCGGCGATGCCCATATTTTTATGAATCACGCCGATGCCTCCTTCCCTTGCCAGGGCGATGGCCATCGGCGCTTCGGTGACGGTGTCCATAGCGGCGGACACGATCGGAATGTTGAGGGTGATGTTGCGGGAAAAACGCGTGTGCAGGTCGACTTCCCGCGGCAGGACTTCGGAGTACGCCGGAATCAGCAGTACGTCGTCAAAAGTCAAGCCTTCCAGGGCGATTCTTTCATCGATAAAGGACATAGCGGAGGGACTTTTATTTGACTGACAAAGTTAATCAAAATTGCGTCGTGCTACAAAAAAAGTTATCAACAATTTCCAAGCGGCGGACGGAGTCTTCCAGACGGGCGGACGGAAATTATTTTTCGGACAAGTTTGCCGAAAAACCAATTTCCGCTCCGCTGTCCGTCCGCCGCTTTGCTTCATCCGTTTTCCGCTTTCTATACATCTGCCAGGTATTGTACACGTTATGCCAGATGGTATAGAAGCCGCCGGCGACGGAGACGACGGGGTCGAGGAAAGTGTAGCCCATCCAGATGCCGAAGACGGTGTTCTTCTGGCCGAGGGCCTGGCCGGCGGAGACGGGGCACTGCCAGCGCCGGCCGATGCGGCGGCCCGCCCAGAACTGCAGGATGCAGGAAAGCAGCGAGGCGACGCCGATCTGCCAGAGCACGGCCGCGCCGGAACTGTTCCGCACGATGGCGCGGGTGCTCATCAGGATGGCCAGCGTGAGCGAAACCGCCCAGATGTAGAACGCCAGGTCCGGAAAACGAAGCAGCCACGCGTGGAACTTCGGCATCAGGTAGCGCACCAGCCAGGCCAGCAGGCAGGGCAGGATGAGCAGCGGGAATATCTTCGCCAGGATGCGCAGGAAGGCCTCCGAGAAAGTCAGCCCCTCCATCGGATGGATGAGCGGCACCATCAGCGGCACCAGCACCGCCACCACAAGGTTGATAAGCACCGTATAGGTGACCACCCCGGCCATATTGCCGCCCAGCTTGCCCGTCACCACGGCGCAGGCCGTGGCCGTGGGGCAGATCAGGCACAGCATCGCCGCCTCGAAACCATAACGCAAGGGCAGTTCGGGGCAGAAATACAGCAGCAGCGCCAGTCCCGTGAACAGCCCGGCCTGGATGAGCAGCAGCCACAGCATCCATCGGTGCGGCCGCATCTGGTGCGGCTCAATCCGACAGAAACTCAGGAACAGCATAATGAAGAGCAGCACCGGCTGCACCGTCTTCGCAATCCGCTCCAGCACCGGTCCCGCCGTGTGAAGGGCCGGAATGGAATGATAGACCAGATACAGGGAGGCGCCCACGATCATACCGATAATGAGCGCCCAGTCCCGCAGGAACTTCTTTAAGGTGTAGCGATACGGGCGAGGAAGCATTCCACTGTATTCTCCATCAGCATCGCGATGGTCATCGGCCCCACGCCGCCCGGCACGGGCGTGATCCAGGAAGCACGCAGGCGGGCCTCCGTGAAATCCACGTCACCGCACAGGCGCCCGTCGGCGTCGCGGTTCATTCCCACGTCGATGACCACGGCCCCGGGCTTGACCATATCGCCCGTCACCACGTTCACCTTGCCCACGGCCACCACCAGCACGTCGGCCTGCAGCGTCACGGACTTAAGGTCCTTCGTGCGCGAATGCGCGATGATGACGGTGGCGTTGCGGTCCAGCAGGAGCTTCGCCACCGGCTTGCCCACGATGTTGCTGCGGCCCACCACCACGGCGGTCTTGCCCTTCAGGTCGATGCCGCTCTCGTCGATCAGCCGCAGGATGCCCTTGGGCGTGCAGGGCACGGTGCAGGGGCGCCCGAGCCACAGGTCGGCCACGTTCAGCGGATGGAATCCGTCCACGTCCTTCTCCTTGGCGATGGCGTCGATCACGCGCGCCTCATTGATCTGTTTCGGCAGCGGCAGCTGAACCAGGATGCCGTCCAGTTCGGGGTCGCGGTTCAGCGTGTCGATCATCTGCAGCAGGGCCTCCTCGGACACGTCTTCCGCCATCGTGATCAGGCGGGAGTTCATCCCCAGGTAGATGGCCGTCTTCACCTTGTTGCGCACGTACACCTGGCTGGCGGGATTGCTGCCCACGATGATCACGGCAAGCGACGGCTTGCGGCCGTACTTCACCTCCAGCCTGCCGATGCGCTCGCGCAGGTCCTCCTTGATGGAAGCCGACAGCGCCTTGCCGTCCAGCAGGCGGCCGTCCAGCGCCCAGTGCGCGATGTCGCGGCGGAAGAAGAGTTCATCGCACCGGATCTTCGCCAGCTCGGCATAAACCTTCTCGCGGGCAGCGCGGATGCCGGCCCCCTCTGCCACGACCATCATCACGCGGCCGCCGTTCGTGAGCAGGCGGTCGCCGTCGCGCTTCGTGCCCATATGGTACACCTTGGCATCCACGTCCTCCACGCCCTTGATTTCGAACCCTTTAGGATAAGAGCCCGGATAGCCCCTGGAGGCCAGCACCACGCCCAGCGTGACGGCGTCCCGCCAGACGGGCTGCGCCGCCGGACGGCCGTCCGCCACGGCGGAGAAGATGTCGTAGATGTCGCTTTCCAGCAGCGGTAGCACCACCTCGGTCTCGGGGTCGCCGAAACGGGCGTTGAATTCGATGACTTTCACCCCGTCCGGGGTCTTCATCAAGCCGCCGTAGAGCACGCCCGAAAGCGGGCAGCCCTCGGCCGCCATCGCCTTCGCAGCCGCCTCCAGGATATTTGTCAGGGCAAAAGAGCGGTCCTCTTCCGTAATGAAAGGCAGGCCCGTGTAGGCGCCCATACCGCCGGTATTGGGACCGCGGTCGCCGTCGAAAGCGCGCTTGTGGTCCTGCGAAAGCGGCATCGGATACACGCGCTCCCCGGCCACGAAAGCCATAAAGGAGAACTCGGGTCCGGTGAGGAAATCCTCCACCACCACGCGGCCCTTGCCGAAAGCCTCGTCCAGCAGCATACTGCGCAGCGCCGCTTCGGCATCCTCCGCGTTCGCGGCAATCACGACGCCCTTGCCGGCAGCCAGGCCGTCGTACTTCAGCACGGCCGGGAACGGGCGGGCGTTCACGTACGCGAGCGCTTCGTCGAAGTCGTCGAAACTGCGGTAACCCGCCGTGGGGATGCCGTACTTGTCCATCAGCACCTTCGCGAACTCCTTGCTGCTCTCGATGCGCGTGGCGGCCTGCGTGTGGCCGAAAATCCGAAGCCCGGCAGCGCGGAAGGCGTCCACGACTCCCACCGACAGCGCCGCCTCGGGGCCCACGACCGTGAGGTCGATTCCCTGCTCCTGCGCAAACTTCAGCAGCCCCGCCACGTCGGTATCCTTCAGGGGCACGTTTTCCGCCTGCAGGCCGATGCCGGCATTGCCGGGGGCGCACCAGATCTTCGCGACCTGCGGCGAGCGGGCCAGCGCATCCACGATGGCGTGCTCACGTCCGCCGCCGCCCACTACGAGCACTTTCTTGTCCTTAGCCATATCCTAATGCTTGAAATGTCTGATTCCGGTGAAGAGCATCGTGATGCCCAGTTCGTCGGCCTTGGCGACCGCGTCCGCATCGCGGATGCTGCCGCCCGGCTGCACGATGGCGCTCACGCCGTACTGCGCGGCCAGGGCCACGGTGTCGTCGAAGGGCAGGAAGCCGTCGGAAGCGAGGATCAAGCCTTCGGTGAAACCGGCCGCCTGCGCCTCCTTGAGGGCGATTTCAGCCGACCCGACGCGGTTGGTCTGGCCGGCGCCCACACCGATGGTATGGCCGTCGCGTACCACCGCGATAGCATTGGATTTCACGTGCTTGACAATGCGCCAGCCGAAGTCCAGGTCGGCCATCTGCGCCACCGTGGGACGGACTTTCGTCACGCACATCTGTTCCGTCACGGCCTCCACCGCGGTGTCCAGCTGCTGGGCCAGCATCCCGCCGTTCACGCCCACGTACTGCATCGGGGCCTTCTCCTGCGGGGCCATCGGCACCTCCAGCACACGGAGGTTCTTCTTGGCGGAGAGGATTTCCAGCGCCTCCGGGCTGAAGGAAGGGGCGATCACGATTTCCAGGAAGATGGGCTTCATCCCGCGCGCCACCTCGGCGGTGAGTTCGCGGTTCACGCCCACGATACCGCCGTAAATGCTCACCTTGTCGGCCTCGTAGGCGGCCTGCCAGGCATCCTCCAGCGTCTCCCCCACGGCCGCGCCGCAGGGATTCATATGCTTGAGCGCCACGCAGAAAGGCTTGTCGGCGAAGTCACGCAGCACGTTCAGCGCCGCGTTGGCGTCCTGGATGTTGTTGTAGGACAGTTCCTTGCCCTGGATCTGCCGGGCGAAGGCCAGGGAATACGGCTCCGGCTGCATCGCGGCGTAGAACTTCGCAGCCTGATGCGGGTTCTCGCCATAGCGCAGCGGCTGCTTCAGGTCGTACTCCAGGAAGAGCTTCTCGTTCAGGCCGGCCTGCGCGCGCATCCAGGAGGCGATGCACATATCGTATTCGGCGGTGTGGGTGTAAGCCTTGGCGGACAGCTGCAGGCGCGTGGTGTCGCAGGTCCTGCCGTTCGCGCGGATCTCCTCCAGCACCTTGTCATAATCCGCCGGATCGCACACGATGGTCACGTCGCGCCAGTTCTTGGCTGCACTGCGCACCATCGACGGTCCGCCGATGTCGATGTTCTCGATGGCGTCCTCCATCGTCACGCCCTCCTTCGCAATGGTCTGCCGGAAGGGGTAGAGGTTCACGCACACCAGGTCGATGGTCTGTATCCCCTGCTCTGAGAGGGTGGCCATATGGACGGGCAGGTCGCGCCTCGCCAGGATGCCCCCGTGCACCTTCGGATGCAGGGTCTTCACCCGGCCGTCGAGGATCTCCGGGAATCCGGTCACTTCACTGATGCCCACGGTCTTCACGCCGCTCTGCTCCAGCAGACGCTGCGTTCCGCCCGTGGCGATGATGGTCCAACCCAACTTCTGCAGGCCCTGCACGAACGGCACGAGCCCGGTCTTGTCGCTAACGCTGATTAATGCTCTCATTATTTCTCTTTCAACAACTTGTCGATGGTTTCCACGTACAAGGCGTGTTCTATCTTCTGGCCTATGCGATGCACTTCCTCCGGGTCGTCCCCGTCATATTCGAAGGCCCGCTGCGCAATGATCTTCCCCCCGTCCAGGTCGGCGTTCACCCAATGGATGGTGATGCCGTACACCTTGACGCCGTAGGCCACGGCGTCTTCCACGGCGTGCGCACCTTTGAATGCCGGCAGCAGCGAGGGATGGATGTTGATGATGCGCCCGCCGTAGGCTTCCAGCAGCACGTCGGAGATGATGCGCATATAGCCCGCCAGGCACACCAGGTCGATTCCGGCGGCGTCCATCCGGCGGATAACCTCCCGCTCGAATTCGGCTTTGGAACCGAACGATTTCGGCGAGGCGACGAACGTCGGCACGCCGAAACGCTCCACGCGCGCCACCACAGCGGCGCCGGGCCTGTCGCAGACCATCAGGGCCACCTCGGCGTCCAGGCGCCCGTCGGCGCAGGCTTGTGCGATGGCCTCGAAATTGGTTCCGGAACCGCTGGCGAAGACCGCTAGGCGTTTTTTCATTTCAGGATGATGTCCATCACGCCCGCCTGGTCCGTGACCTTGCCGATCACGAAGGCCTTTTCGCCGTGCGAGGCGAGGATGTCGATGGCCTTCTGCGCCTCGGAAGGATCGACCACGAGGACCATACCCACGCCCATATTGAAAATGTTGAACATCTCGCGGTGCGGCACGCCGCCCCACTTCTCCAGCAGGTCGAAGATCACGGGGACCTCCCAGGTGCCCTCGCGGATCTCGAGGCCCTGGCCTTCCTGCAGGAAGCGCGGGATGTTCTCGTCGAAACCGCCGCCGGTGATGTGGGCCATACCGTGCACGTCGCACTGGCTCACGACATCCAGCACCTGCTTGACATAGATCTTGGTCGGGGTCAGCAGGACCTCGCCGAGTTTGCGGCCGCCCAGTTCGGCCACGCGGTCGGAATAGTGGTGACGGCCGTCCGCGACGATCTTGCGAACGAGGCTGAAGCCGTTGGAGTGCACGCCCGAGGAACCGATGCCCACCAGGACGTCGCCCACCTTGACCTTGGAGCCGTCGATCAGCTTGCTCTTCTCCACGACGCCCGTCGCGGCGCCGGCCAGGTCGTATTCGTCATAGGCGTACATACCCGGCATCTCGGCGGTCTCGCCGCCCACGAGCATACAGCCCGCCTGGCGGCAGCCCTCCGCGACACCCGCCACGATCTGCTCCACCTTCTCGGGAACGTTGTGGCCCAGGGCCACGTAGTCCAGGAAATAGATGGGCTCGGCACCGTGGGCGAGCACGTCGTTCACGCACATCGCCACCACGTCGATGCCGACGGTATCGTGCTTGTCCAGCGTGAAGGCGATCTTCAGCTTGGTGCCCACGCCGTCGGTGCTGCTCACCAGCACCGGCTCCTTGTAGCCGAGGGAGGACAGGTCGAACATTCCGCCGAATGCTCCGATGTTGCCCATCGTGCCCTTGCGGGCCGTGGAAGCGACGTGCTGTTTGATACGACGGACTACCTCGTAGCCCGCTTCCAGGTTGACACCTGCTTTTTCGTAAGAATTAGCCATAGTTTTCAATATTATTAATCGTTTTCTACCATTTCATCATAAAGGAGGGTCGGGTATTCGCCCGTGAAACAGGCCTGGCAGGGATCCGCGCAGCCGAAGCAGGAGTCCCGCGTGGACTCCGGGCTCAGGTAGCCCAGGGAGTCGGCCCCAAGCACCTGACGCGCCTCCTCCAGCGTGCGGTGCGAGCAGAGCAGTTCTTCCGGCGTGGATGTATCCACCCCGTAGTGGCAAGTGAAGCGCATCATCGGGCTGGCGATGCGCACGTGCACCTCGGTGGCGCCGGCTTCGCGCAGCAGCTTCACGATCTTCAGCGAGGTGGTGCCGCGCACGATGGAGTCGTCCACCAGCACGATCCGCTTGCCCTTCACGATGCTCCGCACCGGCGAGAGTTTCATCTTCACGCCCAGTTCGCGCACGGACTGCACCGGCTCGATGAACGTGCGGCCGACGTATTTGTGCTTGACCAGACCCATCTCGTAGGGGATGCCGCTCTCCTCGGCGTAGCCCATCGCCGCGCTGAGGCTGGACTCGGGCACGCCCACCACCATATCGGCTTCCACCGGGCACTCGCGGTACAGGCGGCGTCCGGCCTCCTTGCGGTAGGCGTGGACGTTGCAGCCGTCGATGTCGCTGTCGGGCCGGGCGAAGTAGATGTATTCCATCGCGCACATCCGGTGGCGGTTGAAGTGCGAGTACAGGGTGCTCCGCATTCCGTGGCGGTCCAGGGTCAGGATCTCTCCCGGCTCCACGTCGCGGATGAACTCGGCGCCCATTATTTCGAAGGCGCAGGACTCGCTGCTCACCACGAATCCGTCGCCCATCCTGCCGACGCACAGGGGCTTGATGCCGTATTTGTCGCGGCAGGCGTAGATGCGGTTCTGCGTCATAATCACGAAGGTGAAACCGCCCTCGATCATATTCAGCGCCTTCACGATGGTCTGGATGCGGTCTTCTTTGTTGCTCTTCTTGATCAGGTGCGCCAGCAGCTCGCTGTCGGTATCGGTCTGGAATATGGCGCCGTGACGCTCCAGATACTCGGACACCTGGCGGGCGTTGATCAGGTTGCCCTCGCCGGCGATGGCGAAATCGCCGGAATGATGGTGGAAGAACAGCGGCTCCACGTTGTCCAGGCCGCCTTTGGAGGCGTTGGCATACTTCACGCTACCGATGCCCACGCTGCCCGGCAGGTGGTCCAGTTCGCCGTTGGTGAAGATTTCGCTCAGCAGGCCCTGTCCGCGGTAACGGTGGCTCTCGCCCTGCTCGTCGAAGGTGATGATGCCGCCGCCCTCCTGCCCGCGGTGCTGGAGGTTGTGCAGGCCGTAATAGATGAGTGTCGAGGCGCCGGGAACGCCGAATGCTGCGAGTACGCCCATATATTATGATTCAGTTACTTGTTTAAGACGGTTCAGGACATTGCGGTAGTTCTCCACCACGCAGCTCAGGTCCAGGCGGAAGCGGTCCTTGTCCATACGCTCCCCCGTGGCTTCGTCCCACAGGCGGCAGGTATCCGGGCTGATCTCGTCCGAGATGATGATGGACCCGGTATCCGAGGCCCGACCGAACTCCAGCTTCATATCCACCAGCTCGATGCCGGCCTTGTGGAAGAGAGGCTTCAGCAGTTCGTTCACCTTGCGGGCGATGTTGTACATCTCGTCCAGTTCCAGGTAGGTGGCCAGCCCCAGGGCCACGGCGTGGTCGCGGTTGATGAACGGGTCCTCCAGTTCGTCGTTGTTGTAGCGCAGGTCCACGATGACGTTGGGATGGCGGAAGCCCTCCTCCACGCCCAGGCGCGCGGCCAGCGAGCCGGCGATCCGGTTATGCACCACCACCTGCAGGGGGATGATCTCGATCTTCCGGCAGAGCTGTTCCTGCTCGCCCAGCAGTTCGATGAAATGGGTCTCCACCCCGTTCCGGTTCAGGTAGTCCAGCAGGATGGCGGATATCTGGTTGTCCAGGGCGCCCTTCCCCTTGAAACGCGCCCGCTTCACGTTATTGTAGGCCACCGTCACGTCCTTGTAGCGGAAAATCACCTGGTCGGGATGGTCGGTGGCGAAAACCTGTTTCTCGTTCCCTTCGAAGATCAGCTCTCCTTTTCTCATATATTATCGGTTCTTCTTGAAATATTTCACTGCGTTGGCGAAGAGCGGCTGTTCCAGCTCTTCCTCGATGTTCCTGAACACGCCGGGCTCCCAGCGCTCGCTGTGACCCATCTTGCCGAGGATCTGCCCGTTCGGGCTGACGATGCCCTCGATGGCGTAGAAGGAGCCGTTGGGGTTGTAAGGCGGCTCCATCGTCACCTCCCCGCTGAACGGGTCCGCATACTGGAAAGCCACCAGCCCGCGGGCGAAGAGTTCCTTCGCCAGGGCCTCGGACACCACGAACTTGCCTTCGCCGTGGCTGACGGCAATGGTATGCAGGTCGCCTTCGGCCATCCCCGCGAGCCAGGGCGAACGGGTGGTGGCCACGCGCGTGGTGGCCATCTGGGAGATGTGCCGGTTGATGTCGTTGCGGAAGAGCGTGGGCGATTCCTTCGTGACCATCCCGAGGTGTCCGTACGGCAACAGGCCGCTCTTGACCAGCGCCTGGAAGCCGTTGCAGATGCCGAGAATCAAGCCGCCGCGCTCAAGCAAGGCCTCGATGGCCTGTGCAATCCGCTTGTTGTTCAATACGTTGGCGATGAACTTGCCGCTGCCGTCCGGCTCGTCGCCCGCGGAGAATCCGCCGGCGAACATCAGCACCTGGCAGCGGTCTATCGCGGCCGCCATCTCATCGATGGAGGCGAGCACGTCCGCCCCGGTGAGGTTGCGGAACACCCCGAACTCCACCTCGGCGCCCGCCTTGCGGAAAGCCTTGGCGGTGTCGTAGTCGCAATTGGTACCCGGGAAGACCGGGATGAAAACCAGCGGCCGGTCCACCTTGGGGCCCTTCCAGCGCGGCGCCTCGTACTTCCCTTCCGGCCTGATGCCGTTCAAGAGCTTCGCGTGCGCGGGCTTGACCCTGGCGGGATACACCTTGGCGTATTTGCCGGCGAAGGCCTCCAGGAGAGCGTCCTGGCTCACGCGTTCGCCGTTGATCTTCAGATATCCATCCTCGCCGGACGTAACCTCGCCCAGCAGCTGCGCCGCCGGGAATTCCAGCTCCTCCTCGGACTCCACGATCACGGAGCCGTAGCCCAGGTCGAAGAGCGTCCGGACGTCCAGACTGACATCGACCCCGAACAGGTTGCCGAACGACATTTTCGCGAGGCCTTCCGCCACGCCGCCGCGGCCCAGCGCCCAGGCGGAGACGATGCGGCCGGCTTCCGCTTCCTTCCGGATGAACTGCCAGTTGGCCTTCAGCTGCGCCGTATCCGGCATCCGGTTCGGCAGCGGGGTATGCTTGATCAGGTAGAGTTTGTTGCCCTCCCACTTGAGTTCCGGCGAAAGCACCTTCTCCGCGTCCACCGTCGTGATGCCGAAGGCGATCAGGGTGGGCGGCACGCTGATGTGCTCGAAAGTGCCGCTCATCGAGTCCTTGCCGCCGATGGACGGAAGCCCGAACGCAATCTGCATCTTGAGGGCGCCGAGCAGCGCGGACAGAGGTTTGCCCCAGCTGTGCGGGTCCGCCGTCATCCGCTCGAAATACTCCTGGTAGGAAAAACGCATACGGGAGAAGTCCCCGCCTGCGGCAGCCACCTTGGCACAGGCGTCCACCACCGCATAGGCGGCGCCGTGGTAAGGGCTCCAGCTTGTCAGGAAGGGATCATACCCGAAGGCCATCATACTGGCGGTGCGGGTGAAGCCGTCGGCCGGCAGTTTCTGCACGGACACCTGCGTCTCGGTGGACTGCAGGGCGCCGCCGTAAGGCATCAGCACGGTGGAACGGCCGATGGTGGAGTCGAACATCTCCACGAGGCCCTTCTGCGAGGCCACGTTGGGATCCGACATCACGGCACGCATCTTCTCCTGCAGGGTGTCGCCCGGCCACTCGCGGCGGAACGGGTCGACGTCCTCGACCGCGGCCACGGCGGCTTTCGCATAATGCTTCGCCCCGGCGCTGTCGATGAACCCGCGGGACAGGTCGGCCACCGTCTCGCCGTGGAAGAACATCCGCATCCGGCCGCGGTCCGTCACGTCGGCCACGTGCGTGACCTCCACGTTCTCGCTGCCGCAGAAGGCCTCGAACGCCGCGCGGTCCTTCGCTTCCACCACCACGGCCATACGCTCCTGGGACTCACTGATGGCCAGCTCCGTGGCGTTCAGGCCGCTGTATTTCGCCGGCACGCGGTCCAGCCAGATGTCCAGGCCGGGGGCGAGCTCGCCGATGGCGACGCTCACGCCGCCCGCGCCGAAGTCGTTGGATTTCTTGATGAGGCGCGTCACCTCCGGACGGCGGAAAAGCCGCTGGAGCTTGCGCTCCTCGGGGGCGTTGCCCTTCTGGACCTCGCTGCCGCAGGTTTCCAGGGAGGTGCCGGTATGCTCCTTCGAGGAACCGGTGGCTCCGCCGATGCCGTCCCGGCCCGTGCGGCCGCCCAGCAGCAGGATCACGTCTCCCGGCGCAGGGCTCTCGCGGCGGACGTTCTCCGCCTTCACGGCACCCACCACGGCGCCCACCTCGAGGCGCTTGGCGGTGTAGCCGGGATGATAGATTTCACGCACGTGCGTCGTTGCAAGGCCGATCTGGTTGCCGTAGCTGGAGTAGCCGGCGGCCGCCTTGCGGCTGATGAGCCGCTGCGGAAGCTTGCCCGGCAGGGTGTCCTTCACGGCGGCGTTGATGTCGCCCGCACCCGTCACGCGCATCGCCTGATACACGTAGGCACGGCCGGAAAGCGGGTCGCGGATGGCCCCTCCCAGACAGGTGGCGGCGCCGCCGAAAGGCTCGATTTCGGTAGGATGGTTGTGCGTCTCGTTCTTGAACATCAGCAGCCACTTCTCCGTGCGCCCGTCCACGTCGACGTCCACGTAGATGCTGCAGGCGTTGTTCTCCTCGCTCTGCTCGAGGTCTTCCAGCAGGCCGCGCTTACGGAGAACCCGCGCGCCGATGGTGGCCAGTTCCATCAGGCAGAGACTCTTGTGCTCGCGGCCCAGCTCCTTGCGGACGGAGAGGAATTCGCGGTATTCCGCCTCGATCTCCTCCTTCACGAAGGAATCCTCCACCTTCACGTCCGTCAGTTCCGTGGTGAAGGTGGTGTGGCGGCAGTGGTCGCTCCAATAGGTGTCCAGGATGCGCAGTTCCGTCTCGGTGGGGTCGCGCCCCTCCAGGGTGAAGTAACGCACCACCTCGGCGAGGTCGTCGGTGTTCATCGCCAGCCCCCATTCCTTGCAGAAGGCGGCATAGGCGCCGGGCTGCATCCCGATGAAGCCCGCGAGCGACGAGAGCGGCTTCACCTCGGCCTTGCCCTCCGGCTGCAGGCGTCCCAGGTCTTTCGGGCGGGACTCCACGGCGTTGATGAAATAGTGGCGGATGGCCGCCAGGTCAGCCTCCGGCAGGTCGTCGTCGAAGATGAGCAGGCGGGACGAGCGGATCTGCACGTCCGCCGACGGGTCTATCAGGTGCACGCAGTCCAGGGCAGACGAGGCGCGCTGGTCGAACTGGCCGGGGATGTATTCAACGGCCAGGTATTTCTTGCCTTCGAGCGGGCATTCGTCCGACACCAGGTCGGTCACCACCTCGCCGAAGACCGTGTAACGGCACTTCTCCAGCAGTTCGTCGGAAAAGCCGAAGAGGTCGTAGACGTTCAGGAGGCGGAGGGTACGCAGCCCCAGAGAAAGGTTTTCGTTGAACTCGCTGCGGAGGCTCTGCGCCTCGACCTGGAACTCCGAATACTTTTCTACGAAAATGCGATGGGATTTCATCTCGCTTGGCTTATATCTCGGTTTGGAGGACTTTGTCGGCCTGGGCTTTGCGGAACTCCGCGAGTTTCTCCGCGAGGGCGGGATCCTGGAGGGCAAAGACGGACACGGCGTAAAGTGCGGCGTTCTTCGCCCCGTCGATCGCCATCGTGGCGACGGGGATGCCGGAAGGCATCTGGACGATGGACAGAAGGGAATCCAGGCCGCTGAGCGCCTTGCTCCTGATGGGTATGCCGATGACCGGAAGCGTGGTCAGGGCGGCGGCCATTCCGGGCAGGTGGGCGGCGCCGCCGGCCCCGGCGATCACGAGGCTCACGCCGCGTTCCCGGGCGGAGGCCATATAATCGCAGAAGAACTGAGGGGTGCGGTGGGCGCTGATAACCTTCTTTTCGTAGGGGACCCCGAACTGGTCGAGGGTCTCGCAAGCGGCTGACATCACCTCCCAGTCGCTCTTGGATCCCATAATGATGCTGACTTTCATACCAAAACTAACTAAAGCGCAAATTTACAACTATCCTGCATACCCTGCAAGCGAAGTTATCGACATTTTTCCCCTTTTATCTGTTGATAACTTCCGTTTTTACTATATTTGTCTTTCGGTATGAAAGCACGTTCCGTCCTGTTTTCCGGCCTGGCCGTCCTCCTGCTCGCCTGCGGGTGCCCGCGCAAAGCGCAGGGGCCTTTCGAGCCGTGGGAACGCACCGTCATCACGATGTCCGACAGCGTGATGTACGTCTTCGTCTCGAACGATCCCGCGGACAGCCTGGAGTTGCGCACCCCCTGCCGTGAGTTCACGGAGGAGGAACTGCGCAGCGACCTTTACAAAACGCTCTGTACCAAGATGCTGGCCACCGTCCAATCGCCGCAGCAGGGCGGCGTGGGCATCGCCGGTCCTCAGGTCGGCCTCAGCCGCCGCATCGCCGCCATCCAGCGCCTCGACAAGCCGGGCGAGCCCTTCGAGGTCTACCCCAACCTGCGCGTGCTGGAGCACCTGGGCGACACCGTCCGGGGACCTGAAGGCTGCCTGTCCGTTCCCGGGATGCGCGGGATCGTGCCCCGAAGCGAAGGCGTGGTGGTGTCCTGGACCGACCCGGAAACCCTGCGGACCATTACCGACACCGTCCACGGCTACACCGCCATCATCTTCCAGCACGAGACCGACCACCTGGACGGCATCCTTTACACCGACCGCGCCGACACGGTCTTCGTGAACCGGGCGTGGCTGGACGAACGCGCCCCGTACGAGGCTGCGGGAGCTTATGATAAACCACAATGGATCAATTAGATATGACACTTGCACTGGAACTGACCATCCGTATGCTGGGCGCCGCCGCGTTCGGAGCCGCCATCGGCTATGAGCGCGAACTCCGCGGCAAGGGCGCCGGCGTCCGGACCCACCTGCTGGTGGCGCTGGGCTCCGCCCTGTTTATGATCATCTCGCAGTACGGATTCGCCGATGCCGACAAGTTCGACGCCTCCCGCATCGCGGCCGGCGTCGTGGGAGGCCTGGGATTCCTGGGCGGCGGCATCATTATGAAGAACAAGCACATCAGCGGACTGACCACCGCGGCCGGGCTCTGGGTCACCGGTGCGATGGGCCTGGCGATGGGCTGCGGGATGTATGAGATGTCCGTCCTCTGCACCGTCCTCATCCTCTTCTGTATGGAGGTCCTGCACTTCTACAGCACCAACCTGGGAGAGCGCCAGGTGAACGTCACCCTGTCCGGAAAGGACGACAAGGCCCTCGCGGCCGCGGTCGAATCGCTGGGCAGGGACGTGAGCTGGTTCTCCCTCAACCGGCAGGAAGACGTCTTCAAGGCGGAGGTGAGTATGATGATCAAGAAGAAAGAGAGCCCCGTCGCCCTGCTGGCGCGGCTTTCCGCCCTTCCCGGCGTGCAGGTGGAGAATATGGAATGATGGACCGGCTGCTCAAGGGAGGTATCCTGGTCGACGGTGCAGGCCGCCGCAAGGCCGACGTGCTCGTGCGCGACGGACGCATCGCCGCCGTCGGGCCGGATATCGTGGAGGCGTCCGGATCGGAGGTCGTCGACTGCCGCGGAAAGTTCGTCAGCGCCGGTTTCACGGACCTGCACGTGCACTTCCGCGAGCCCGGGCAGAGCTACAAGGAAACCATCCGCAGCGGATCGCTCGCGGCGGCCCGCGGAGGCTACACCACCGTCTGCGCGATGCCCAACCTGAATCCCGTTCCGGACACGCCCGAAACCCTCGCTTTGGAGCAGGAGATCATCGACCGGGACGCCTGCATCGAAGTGCTCCCCTACTGCTCCATCACCCGCGGACGCAAGGGATTGGAACTCACCGACTTCGCTTCCCTCAAGAACCGTTGTGCCGCCTTCTCCGACGACGGCAGCGGCGTACAGAGCGAAGCGATGATGCTCCGCGCGATGCAGGCCGCCGCACGCGAGGATGTCATCCTGGCCGCGCATTGCGAAGACAACACCCTGCTGCACGGCGGCTATATCCACGACGGGCGGTATTGCGCGGCACACGGCCACCGGGGCATCTGCTCCGAGAGCGAATGGGGCCAGATCGCGCGCGACCTCGCCCTGGCGAAAAAGACCGGCTGCCGCTACCACGTATGCCATATTTCCTGTGCCGAAAGCGTGCGGCTGATCCGAGAAGCCAAGGCTCGCGGCGTGCGCGTGACCTGCGAGACGGCGCCGCACTACCTGACCCTCTGCGAGGACGACCTGCAGGAAGACGGCCGGTTCAAGATGAATCCCCCGCTGCGCCGCGCCGAAGACCGCGAGGCGCTTGTCGAAGGCCTGCTCGACGGAACGATTGACGCCATCGCCACCGACCACGCCCCGCATTCCGCCGAGGAGAAATCCCGCGGCCTGGCGGGCAGCGCGATGGGCGTCGTTGGCCTGGAAACGGCTTTTCCGGTACTCTATACCGACCTGGTGATTCCCGGAAAGGTCCGGCTGGAACGCATCGTCGAAGCCCTCACCGAGGGGCCGCGGCGGGCCTTCCGCCTGAGCGGCGGCCTGCAGCCCGGCCAAAGGGCCGACATCACGGTCATCGACCCCGATGCGCAGTGGACGGTTGACCCTTCGGAGTTCCTGTCAAAAGGCCGCGCCACGCCTTTCGAAGGCAAACAGGTCCGCGGCCGTATCGTATTGACCCTCAAGGACGGAGAGCCCGTCTGGCAGCTATGAGAAAGTATCTGTTTATCCTGCTCGCGGCCCTGTTCCTGCTGCCCGGCGGCGGAGCGTTGGCCCAGACGGTTCCCGCCTGGGAGCCGGGCGAACTCGTACGCAAAGGCACCCGCATCGCGGTGGACAGCGTCAAGCTCGACAAGGCCGGAACGCTCGCCCTGCTGGAGGAAGCCGGAGGGCCCCGACTCGCCGCCGACTGGCAGAAGGGCGTCTCGCTGCGCCACTGGGGCACCGGCCTCACAGCGGGCGGCTTCACCCTCGCGGCCGCCGGATATCTCTACAGTATGGCGATGGTGGTGGGCGGCGCCGTGGCCACCGGACTCGTGGCCGTGGGCGGCGAAGAAGCCGTGCAGGGCGTCTGGGACGGGATGTCGCCGCAGATCAGTGCCGGGATGGCCGTCGCCGGCGTCGGCCTGGCTGCCGGCCTCACGGGCACGGGCCTGCTGATTGCCGGCAACACGCGCCTGCGCCGCATCGTCAAGGGCTGCAACGAACCCGCCGTTCCGGTGGAACTCACCTTCGGTCCCACCCCCTCAGGCATCGGCCTCGCCCTGCGGTTCTAGGGCTACCGCACCTTGCTGTCGCAGTACCAGCAGCGGGTGATTCCGTTCTCGGCGAGGCGGAAGCGCGGCTGCACGTTCTCATTGTTGCAGATGCACTTGGTGTTGGAGCAGTGCAGGTTGGGATTGAGGATGGGGGCCTCGTGCTCCGGCATCGTGTGCGCCGGGTCGTTCTTCCATTCCATCAAGCTGATGATCAGCGCCATACGGACAAGTTTCCCGTTCTCCACCTGGCGGAAATACGCCGCCCTCGGGTCGTCGTCCACCTCGGTGAGGATCTCGTTCACGCGCGGCAGCGGGTGCAGCACCGCCATCTTCGGCTTCGCGAGCGCCATACGCCGGGCGTCCAGCACGAAGCTGTCCTTCACGCGGTCGAACTCGTCTTCGTCCAGGAAGCGCTCCTTCTGCACGCGCGTCATATACAGCACGTCCAGCTCGGGGATGGCCTCGTCCAGGCTGTCCGTCTCGCGGTACGCCACGCCCATCTTGTCGCACACGTCCTGCTTGATGTAATCCGGCAAGCGCAGTTCGTCCGGAGCGATGAGCACGACCCGGATGCCGTGGTAGCGCGACAGCGCCTTGATGAGCGAATGCACCGTGCGGCCGAAGCGGAGGTCGCCGCAGAAGCCGATGGTGATGTCGTCGATGCGTCCCAGTTCCCGCTTGATGGTCAGCAGGTCGGTGAGCGTCTGCGTCGGGTGGCTGTGGGAGCCGTCGCCGGCGTTGATGATGGGCACGCTGGACACCTCGGAGGCCACCAGCGGGGCGCCCTCGATGGGATGGCGCATCGCGATGATGTCGGCGAAGCAGCCCACCACGCGCACGGTGTCCTGCACGCTCTCTCCCTTGGCCGCGGACGAACTCTGGGGCGTGGAGAAGCCCAGCACGTTGCCGCCCAGTTCCATCATCGCGGCGGTGAAAGACAGCCGCGTGCGGGTGCTCGGCTCGTAGAAGAGCGTCGCGAGCTTCTTGTGGGCCATACTGCCCTGATAGCGCTCGCGGTGCGCGATGATGTCCTCGGCCAGGGCTACGATCTGGTCGATTTCCTCTTTGCTGAGGTCGGTGGGGTCGATGAGGTGTTTCATAAGGCGTTCCGGAATTGCAGGATCTGTTCTTTCTGGGCGGGGGTGATGTATTTTTCCTCGACGGCCACGTCCACGAGGGTGTCGAGGTTGCTCAGGGAATAATTGACGACGTCCGCGGCGGCGAGCCGGTCCAGGCCCTTGCGGATGCCGTAGGTGAAGATGCTCACGATGCCCAGCACCTCGGCGCCCGCCTCGCGCAGGGCGTTCACCACGTCGATGACGCTGCCGCCCGTGGAGATGAGGTCCTCGACCACGACCACCTTCGTTCCCGGATCCAGCCGGCCCTCGATGCGGTTCGTGCGGCCGTGGCTCTTGGCTTCGCCGCGCACGTAACCCATCGGCAGCCCCAGCAGGGTGGCGGTGATGGCGGCGTGGGCGATGCCGGCGGTGGAGGTGCCCATCAGGGCCTCGCACGCGGGAAAATGCTCCCTCACCAGGGCGGCGAGCCCCGCCTCCACCTGCTCCCGCACGGCGGGGGCGGACAGAGTGAGCCGGTTATCGCAGTAAATGGGGCTCTGGATGCCGCTGGCCCAGGTAAACGGCTCCTCGGGACGGAGGAAAACGGCCCCGATCGAGAGGAGTTCTTTGGCAATCTTTCTTTGCATATCTTACTGATTCAGAAACTCTTGCATACAACGTTCATAGGCGGCGACGGGGTCGGGGGCGGCCGTTACGGGGCGGCCCACCACGATGTAGTCGGAGCCGATTTCCCGGGCGCGGGCGGGCGTCGTGATGCGCACCTGGTCGTCCTTGGCGGCGTCCGCAAAGCGGATGCCCGGGGTGACGGCCAGGAAGTCCGGGCCGCAGGCGGCCTTGACCATCGCGGCCTCCAGCGGCGAGCACACTACGCCGTCCAGGCCCGCTTCCTGCGCGTTCTGCGCATATTTCACGATGGTTTCGTTGATGCCCGCTCCGATGAGCAGCTCGCGCTGCATCCGCTCTTCGCTGGTGGAGGTGAGCTGGGTGACGGCGATGAGCAGCGGCCGCGTGCCGTCTTCCCGCGTGAGCCCTTCCAGCGCGGCCCGCATCATCTCGACGGTGCCGGCGGCGTGCACGTTGCACATCTGCACGTCCAGTCCGGAAAGCACACGCATCGCCTTCCTGACCGTGTTGGGGATGTCGTGGAGCTTGAGGTCCAGGAACACCGGATGCCCGCGGCGGCGGAGTTCCCGCACGATATCGGGCCCCTCCGCGTAAAAGAGTTCCATCCCGATCTTCACGAAGGGCTTGCGCCTTCCCTCGAAGGCGTCCAGAAAGTCGAGCGTCTGCCGTCTGCTTGCGAAGTCGCAGGCTATGATTACGTCTTTTGCCATTGTTTATGCGATGCCTATGATGTCTTGTAAACGGTTGATTCCCAGGGATTCCATCAAGTCCGGCAGGGCTTCGAGGATCTCCGGGCAGGCCAGCGGGTTGCGCAGGTTCTCGGCACCCACCTGCACGGCCGTGGCGCCGGCCATCATCATCTCCACCACGTCCTCGGCGCGGGCCACGCCGCCGCAACCCATCACCGGGACGGAGCAGGCGTGCGCGACCTGCCAGACCATCCTCAGGGCCAGCGGAAATACGGCCGGGCCGGAGAATCCGCCCATCTTGTTGGCGATCACGGGCTTGCGCTTCCGTATGTCGATGCGCATCCCCAGCAGGGTGTTGATGAGCGTGATGCCGTCGGCCCCGGCATCCTCGCAGGCGCGGGCGATGGCCACGATATCGGTGACATTGGGGCTGAGCTTGATGAAGACGGGCTTATGGGTGACGACCTCGCGGACGGCTTTCGTGACGGCGGCCGCCTGGGCGGGGTCGGTGCCGAAGGCCATCCCGCCGGCGTGCACGTTCGGGCAGGACACGTTCACCTCGATGAGGTCGATGTCCGCACACTCGTCCGCGCGCCAGCAGTTGTAGGCGTATTCATCCAGGGAAAAACCGCTGATATTGGCGATGATGCAGCCGTCGTAGATGCGGCGCAGGGCGGGCGCCTTGTCGCTCACGAGCGCCTCGACGCCCGGGTTCTGCAGGCCCACGGAGTTGATCATCCCCGCGGTGCACTCGGCGATGCGCGGGGTGGGGTTGCCGAAGCGCGCCTCGCGGGTGGTTCCCTTCAGGGAGATGCCGCCCAGGACATTGAGATCGAAGGTGTCGGCGAGTTCGAGCCCGAAGCCGAAGGTCCCGCTGGCGGGGACGACCGGGTTCTTCAGGCGGATGCCGCAGAGGCTGACGGATAAGTCCTTGGTTACCATAACAGTTCCTCCTTGTCGAAAATGGGGCCGTCGGCGCACACGCGCTTCGGGCCGGATGCGGTCTGGACGCTGCAGCCATAGCAGAAGCCGGCCCCGCAGCCCATCCGCTCTTCAAGACTCGCTTCACCGGGGGCGTCCAGGGTTCTGCAGACCGCCTTCATCATCGGCAGCGGGCCGCAGGTGTAGAAGCGGTCGAAGGCGGGCCGGACCGCCAGAATGGCGTCGGTCACGAAGCCCCGGGAGCCCACCGAGCCGTCCAGGGTGGCGATATGCACTTCCACGCCGAGCGCACGGAACTCATCCGTGAGGCAGATCTCGTCGGCGTGGTTAAAGCCGAGTACGGCGGTAACGCCTTTGCCCAGCGCAAGCAGTTCTTTGGCAAGCAGATAGAGCGGCGCGGCTCCCAGGCCTCCGCCAATCAGCAGGGCCTTTTCCCGGCACTTTTCCGGATGGAACCCAGCGCCCAGGGGCAGGAGCAGTTCCAGCGGGGCCTCCGGGGCCGTTTCCGCCATCAGGCGGGTTCCCTCGCCGACCACTTTATAGTAAAGGACCAGGCCGTCGGGCAGGACGTCGCTCACCGAAATGGGACGACGCAGATAGAAGCCCGGCAGGGCGATGTCCACGAACTGCCCGCTGCGCACCGCCACCGGGGCGTCGGTCCTCAGGACCATCCGGAACGTGTCCCGCGCCACCGCGACGTTGCTCTCGATATGGAAGATTCGCTTCTGCATAAGTTATAAAAAAGGACAGCCAAAGGGCTGTCCGAACAATCAAATAAAGGAAAAACGGGAGCAGGAGGCCTTCCGGAAGCCGCCCAGGCGGGATTCAATCATAAGAGGGGTCCTTTCCATCGTTTTTAACCTTGCAAAGATACTCATTTTGGAATAATAAAACAAATAAACCGCCATATTGGCACACTTGTGCCTTTTGCGAAAAAAAAGTATTTTTGTCCTTATGAAAAGAAGAGATTTTCTCAAAATCGCGGCCATTGCTCCGGTAGCTGCCGCCCTTGACCCGCTGAACCTGGCCAACGCCCAGATTCCCCCCACCCGTCCGCAGCAGGGCCCGCCTCCCGGCGGTTTCTCCGGGGGCTTCCCCCGAAGGGATCCCGGTCCGGCCGTGTACGAGCCCGACGGCCCCGGCATCCAGGTACGTTTCCTCGGCACCGGCGGCGCCGACTGGCGCGGTCCGGCCGATAACGGAGAACTGCGCCGGCACGCCAGCATCCTGGCCGATGGCAAGGTCCTGTTCGACTTCACCGCTTCGGCGGCGGATATGGTTCCGGAGGGGCTGCATCCGCAGGTCATCTTCTATACCCATTCCCACGACGACCATTATGACCCTGCCGCCGCGCTGGAACTGGGTATCCGGCGCGCCTACGTGGGGAATACCTGGACCGAGCGGGCGAAGGAGGACTTCCGGAAGGCTTCCGAGAAGACCGGGAAGCCGGCTCCCGAAATCGTGCCCGTCGCCCTGGGGCAGACCGTGGAAGAGTCGGGACTGAAAGTGACTCCTCTCCCGGCCAACCACGCGTCCAATTTCGTGGAGGAGGAGACGCTCATCTATCTGATCGAGAAAGATTCCACCTGTCTGCTGTATGCGACGGATACGGGCGGACTGACGGCCCGCGCGGCCGGTTACGCCGGCGTGGGGCAGTTCTCGCGGAGCCGCAAGTTCCTGACGGGCATCATTATGGAGGCGACGATGGGGTTGGATTACGAGCCGGATTTCCGGATGTTTTCGCATTCCAGCGTGGCCGTGGTGCAGGATACGGTGAAGGTGCTGGCGAACAACCGCCGCTATATCCCCGTCGAGGGACAGAAGGTATGGCTCACCCACCTTTCGAAGGTGTACCATACCAGCCAGGCGGAACTCGACCGCACCATCCCCGACCCGCTGAAATTCGCCTACGACGGTCTTGAAGTCCTGATCTGGTAGTTCTTTCAACAACCGCGCTACGTTTCACGGCAGCCAGCCTCCGGAAACGTCCTCCTTCGTCGGACCCCACCGCTGCGCTTCGCTTGCGGTCCCCCCTCTTACCGTGCCGAGGGTGGCAGGGTTTCCGGAGGCTGCTGCCGCTTCCACTGCGCCTGCGGTTTGCCGGGGCAACTGCCTGCCTAGCAAAGAACGGATGAAAATGTTGTAGCTTTTTGGAAGCGGGTTCCGTCTAACGGGTGAGTTTGATTCTAAAATTATTGGTTATGATGACTACTTTACTGATTGCTGCGGACAACGCACAGTTCTACTACACCCTCCGGGACTTTTTCAACACCTTCTTCGAAACGCTGATTCCGATCGGCATCTGCGTCGTGCTCCCGATCATCGTGATTTCGATGGTAATGCGCGCCCGGCGTCACGAAGTGGACAAGAAGACGGAAGTGATGCTGAAGGCCGTCGAGAACGGCACGCAGCTGGATCCGGCGTTCTTCCAGGAAATCAACAAACGCCGGGAGAGGACCGTCAAGGACAAGCTGATGGGCTACCTGACCGCCGCCTGCATCACCTCGGGCATCGGCGTGCTGATCGCCATCGTTTCGGCTATCTTCCTGATAATCAAGGATGACTATAATCCGGCCGCTTTGCTGGTGCTGCTGATTCCCTGCGCCATCCTGATCGCCGTCGGCATCGCCTTCTTCATCGTCTACGCCGTGGGCAGGAAGACCTGGGCGAAGGAACTGGCGGAACTGGATGCGAAGTAGGGCTGGCAGGTGACCCGCGAAGAGTTTATCAGCCTGGCCTCGGCCGAGCAGGAGTCTTTACGAAGGTTCCTGCTTTCGCTGTGCGGCGACGCAGCCGAAGCCGACGACATCGCGCAGGATGCGCTGGTGAACGCCTATGTGGCCTCGGCGTCCTTCCGCGGCGCATCGCGATTCAGCACCTGGCTTTTCCGGATCGCCTACAACTGTTTCATCGACCGGCTCCGCAGCCGGAAACTGCGGACTTCCCCGCTGGACTCTCCCGCCGCCCAGGCGGTTTCCGGGCCGGACGCCACCGACGGCCGCTTCCGTCACGAAGACCTTCACCGGGCCATCGGGATGCTTCCCGACAAGGAGCGCGCCACCCTACTGCTGTTCTATATGGAGGACAAGCCCGTGAAGGAAGTCGCCTCCATCCTTGATATTCCCGCCGGCAGCGTCCGGGCCTACCTGACCCGGGGCCGGCAACACATCAAAAACTATCTGGAGAAATGGAAAACGAGATAAAAGAATTCTTCCGCCAGACGGCCCCGAAGCCTTCCGATGCCACGTCGTTCAGCCTCGAACTGAACGCGCGCCTGGCCGCCGTAGAGCAGATCAAGGCCTATCACGACCGCGAAATCCGCCGCACGCACCGGATTATGTATGCCATCTTTGCAGCCGGGCTGGTGCTGGGCGGCGCGCTCGCCGCTTTCCTGATCCTCCACCCGGTCACGATTCCCGAACTCCCCTCGCCGGACGGCATCGCGGAAACGCCGGGCCGGACGGCCTGGTTCTGGAGCGTCGCAGGGCTCATCGTCCTGCTAGCCATCTCTCTTCCGTTCCTGCTTACCCGTCGCCGTCGCGCGCCGCTAATCCGCTACTGAGAGTAATCACTCCAGCGTCAGGATCAGCTGAACGACCTCGTTGTAGTTCGCCATACCCGAACTGATGCGGTTGCTTTTCAGGAACAGATTGTAGAACCGGGCCTGCAGGCGGCCGATCCAGGGCACATAGCGTTCCCGCCAGTAGGCCTGCTCGGCCTGCAGCACTTCCACCACCTCCGGCCGGAGCGTCTCCACCCAGCGCGTGTAATCCTCTTCCGGCAGCGCCGCGCGCGCATTCTTCAGCACATAGGGCAGCACGGACTGCAGGGCGGAGTAGCGGACCGCCGGATCGTCGGACGCCGTGCAGGCCTTGTAAGCCCAGTAGTTCGCCTCCGCCTCGCTGCTCACGCCCAGCAGATGCGCCAGTTCGTGGGCGAAGAGGAAGGGATACTCCCGGTCCCGCGCATCCTCGTTCAGCTGGATCTCGCTGCAGAACGGACCGACATAGCCGGTAACGCCCACGGCAGAATACAAACGATTGAAGGACAGGCGCTTCGGCCGTTGCCACTCCTTCGGCTGCGCCAGCCCCCAATGGGGCGAAAGCGTCGCATAGTACTGTTTCACTTCCTGCGCCAGTTCCTCCCGGTCCAAATCCCCGACGGGCCGGTAACTCTCGTTCAGCCGCTGCGCATAGTCTTCCAGGAAAAGCCGGAAACGCTGCGGCTCGAACACCTCCGGCCGCTTGCCCGCACGCTCGTAAATACTGCTGCGGAAATAGTTGACGCCCCAGCCAGCATAGAACCAGACGGTAATCCACAGCAGCAGGCTGATGACCGCCGCCCAGCGCTTTTTCAGCCGGACCAGACGGGCGATCAGGAGCGCCGCGGCCACGATCACCACCCATTCGTCCAGCGAGAACGGCACCCGGGCGCTCAGCCACGACACCGCGCCCGACCACGCCGGGTAGAAATGCAGGGCGTACCAGTCCGCCCAGGCCGTCCGGGTACGGCACATCAGGATGACGCCGAGCAGTACCGCTGCCACCAGCGAGGACAGAAGATTCTTCCGGGTCGTTTTTTCCATACCGTAAAGATACGCTTTTTCGTCGGATTTGTCAAATTGACACAAAGTTGTTGGTTTTCGCGTGGAAATGGCCTATCTTTGCGTCGTTATGGCCAAGAATTACACCTATGTCCCGGGGGCGGAGTTCCCCTACCAGTACAAGTACGAGCATATGGCGGTCACCACGGACTGCGTCATCTTCACCTTCGAAGAGCGGCGGCTGAAGGTCCTGCTGGTGCGGCGCGGAGTCGAGCCCTGCAAGGGCCTGTGGGCATTCCCGGGCGGCTTCCTGCGCAACACGGAGACGGCCCGCGAGGGGGCGCTGCGCGAACTCCGTGAGGAGACTTCGCTGGAGCCGTCCGCCATCGGCGAACTAGGCGTATTCTCCGACCTGGACCGCGATCCGCGCGAACGTGTGATCACCCTTGCCTGGTACGCCCTCGTCAAACCGTCCGGCGTGGTCGGCGGCGACGACGCCGCCGAGGCCGCCTGGTTCCCCGTCGACGAACTGCCTCCGCTCGCCTTCGACCACGACAAGATCTTCAAGGCGGCGATGGAGCGCCTCCGCCGGGATCTCCATTTCCAGCCCGTCGGATTCGAACTCCTGGACGACGAATTCACGATGCCCGACCTGCAGCGCCTCTACGAGATCCTGCTCGGCACCAGCTTCGACCGCCGCAACTTCCAGCGCAAGATGATCGCTTCCGGCATCGTGAAGGAAGTCCCCCCGAGCGGACAAAAGAAGAAGGCGTCGCGCCCGGGGCGCCACGCCTCCCTTTTCAGCCTCGACCCCGAAGGATACGAGAGACTGAAAGAAGAACCTGGGAAACAGGAGTTCTAGACTACTGGCCGGCCTGCTTGGCGGCCTCCTCGATCATCTTCTCGTTGGCCGTGATGAAGATCTCGACGCGGCGGTTCTGGGCACGGCCCTCTTCGGTGGCGTTGTCGGCGACCGGCTCGTCGAATCCCAGACCGTTGGTCACGATGCGATCCTTGGCAATACCCTTCTGCGTGAGGTAGTTGCCCACGGATTCGGCACGCTGGAGGGAGATCCTCTTGTTGGCGGCCTCGCTGCCCACGTTATCCGTGTGGCCGCAGACGGTGATGCCAGTCTCGGTCATATCGGACATCTCGGCGGCAAACTTATCCAGCTGCTCCTTGGCTTCCGCCTTTAGGGAGGACTTGTTGAAGTCGAAGAGGATACCGCTGTCGAAGGTGACCTTGATGGCCTCCAGGCCGTTGACGTCCTCGACGGTCTCCACCTGGACATTCTCCAGGGCGGCCAGTTCGGCGGCCTTCTTGTCCATCTGACGGCCGATGATGGCACCCGTGCCTGCACCTACTCCGGCGCCGATGGCGGCACCGATGGCGGCGCCTTTCTCACCGCCGATCAAGGCACCCACGCCGGCGCCCAGTCCGGCGCCCGCGCCCGTTCCGATCAAGGAACCCTTACCCGTGTTGGAGATGCCGCAGCCCGCGAGGAGCGCGCCGCAGAGAAGGATAGAAATGATTCTTTTCATAAGACGATGTGGTTATTAAGTTGCGCTAATTTACCTATTTTTCATAAAAAATCAAGCGCAAGCGGTAAAAAACCGCTTTTGCCGGGTCAATAACTCAGGCCGAACCCGAACGGGAAGGAAGGATCGGGCGAATCGAAAGGCACGTCCTCCTTCTGGGCGCGGACGGCATCCATCGAAGACGGGATTTCGAACGGGAGCTTGCTCTTGGGATTATGACGGCCGAAGACGACGTCCAGCACCGCGGCGTCCGTCGGGTCGAAGGACAGGATCATCGCCTGCGGCAGGGCCTTGAGCGCGGGTGAGATCACGAGCGAGGATCCGGTGGGGTTGATATCGGCCACCACCGGCTTGCCGGATGCGGCCAGCGCCTGCAGGCGGGCGAATTTTTCAGCCGGGAAGTCGATGTCCACGTCCGTGGGTGCGAAAGGATCCATCCGGGGTGCCGGCGGGACGGGCCTGGCATTACGCCGTCCGGGCTGCGGAGCGGGAGGCGGAGGAGGTCCGAATCCACCCGGACGGTCCGGCGAGGAAGTGGTCCGGTAGAGGATCAGGTCCGCCTCGGCGGGACTTCCCACCACCTTACCGTAACGGGCCGCCACGGTAGGGTCGACACCTTCGACATAGAGCCTGATCCCCTCTTTGGCGGGCAGGGTGCCGTCGTTGGTCAACAGCACGTTGGATACCCGTTGGCATTCCAGGCCGAATGCCTCGTTCTCAGGCGATTGCAGCACTTTCGCGGCCCGGGCCGGATCCACGTACGGATTCTCGAAGAGCCCCAGGATGAAGTGCCACTGCAGGATGCGGGAGGCGGCCTGGTCGATCCGTTCTTCGGACACACGGCCTTCCCTGACCAGCTCGACCACCAGTTCCGGCTGGATCTCGGACCCCATCTGGTCCACTCCGGCGTTGATGATCATCTCCATATTGTCCTTGACGGTGGTCTTGCCCGCGAGGGAGGGCTTGAGCGGGCCGTTGCCCACCACACCCCAGTCGGTGCAGATGGCACCCTTGAAGCCGAGTTCGCCGTATAGGACCTCGGTAGACATATGGTAGGAATAGTTCACGTTCAGTGAATCGTAGTAGGTGCCGCTATAGTAGCCCATCGCAGCCAGGGCGCCGTTTTCGATACCGGCCTTCCACGGAAGGTAGTGATACTCCTGGTTGTTACCGGGATACACCAGCCAGCGGCCGCTCCCGCCCTTGTGCGGGCCGCTGCCGGGCCAGTGCTTGAGGTGTACGAGGATCTTGCCGGGCCCGACCGACCCGCCTTGCGCGCCCTCAATGAGGGCCGCGGTCATCTCGGCAGTCAGTTCCGCGGACTCGGAGAAGCAGCCCATATTGCGGCTCCAGCGGGGTTCCGTGATCACGTCGACCTGCGGTCCGAGGAACATATGCAGGCCCACGGCGCGGTATTCCTCCGCCATCACCTCCCCGAAGCGGCGCATCATCTCCGGGTCTCCCCCGGCTGTGATGCCCACCTGCCCCTCGCCGTTGGTAATATGCGAGAAGTACTGGGTACCGCTGACGTGCCCGCCGAGTTTGGCGCTGTGCCGGGGGTCGGAAGAAAAGACGATGGGAATGCCCAGGCGGGACGCCTCGGCGATTTCCTGCATCCCGTTGGACCAGGCGGCGAACTTCTCCGGAGGGGCGACGCCATTGTTGAGGATGCAGCGGAAATTCTTCTCCTCGATGTAGGACTTGGCGGTGGCGGTGCGGCGCATCTGGCCCATCGCCATCGCGCCGGCGTTCTGGCCGCCGGGGCCGATGGGTCCCGCATACCGCTCTTCCTCCGCACGGCGGATTGCCTCTTTCTCTTCGGGGCTGAGATCGTACTTCACCTCCCCGCTTTCCGGGACGGCGATGTTGGGATGGAACATCAGGCCCGCCTTCTCCTCCAGCGTCATCTGCGAGACAAGGTCGGCGATACGCTCGTCCATCGGCCGGCGCCAGTCTTCATAGACATCCAGCCGGCCGTTCTTGTTCAAATCCTTGAATCGGTATTTCCCCTCTGTCAAGATCTCCGACTTGCGGGCGCCCAACTCGGGTTGGGTGTATTTCGGCGCACAGGCCGGAAGAAGGAGCAGCAGAAATGCTCCGGAAATCAGGAAACGGTTCATCGGTTTCGTGTGTTAGACTACACACAAATGTATGAATCTTCCGGCAATTGCGCAATTTATGGCGAAAAAAACATAACTTTGGAGTACTTGAAAACAAGGGCTGGGCGACGTGACGGGAAAACGGACCGGAAAAGCCAGAAAGGTATGGGAATTCTACCGGGACGGATTCAGGAATATGACCTGGGGCCGCCCCCTGATATGGCTCGTCCTGCTCAAGATCTTCATCCTTTTCGCCATCCTGAGGGTGTTCTTCTTCCGGCCGGCGATGGCCGGGATGAGCGAACGGGAGAAGAGCGAGGCCGTCGGCGAACGCATCACACGGATACCATATAATCAAACAGATACACTGAACCTATCAAACAATTAGCGTATGGATGTAGTCATTTGGTCACGCATTCAGTTTGCTATGACGGCGGCCTACCACTGGCTGTTCGTCCCGCTGACCCTCGGCCTCGCGCTGGTGATGGCGGTGATGGAAACCCTCTACGTCGTCAGGAAAGACGACTTCTGGAAAAAGACGGCGAAGTTCTGGATGAAGCTCTTCGCGGTCAACTTCGCCGTGGGCATAGCCACCGGCATCATCCTGGAGTTCGAGTTCGGCACCAACTGGAGCAATTACTCCTGGTTCGTGGGCGATATGTTCGGGGCTCCGCTCGCCATCGAGGGCATCCTCGCCTTCTTTATGGAGGCGACCTTCTTCGCCGTGATGTTCTTCGGCTGGGACAAGGTCTCGAAACGCTTCCACCTGGCATCCACCTGGCTCACGGGCATCGGCGCCACCATCTCGGCCTACTGGATCCTGGTCGCCAACGGCTGGATGCAGAATCCCGTAGGAACGGCCTTCAACCCCGACACGGTGCGCAGCGAGATGGCCTCGGCGACGGCTTTCTGGGAGGTCGTCTCCAATCCTGTGGCCGTCAGCAAGTTCTTCCACTCCGTCACGAGCGGCTGGATGACCGGCGGCATCTTCGTGGTGGGCGTGTCCTGCTGGTATCTGCTGAAAGGACGGCAGAAGCGTTTCGCCAAGACCAGCATCCTCGTGGGAGGCCTCGTCGGCCTGCTCGGATGCGGCTGCGTGATGCTCTCGGGCGACGCATCCGGCGTCCACGCCGCCGAGTTCCAGCCGATGAAGCTGGCGGCGGCGGAAGGCCTGGAGGACGGAGGCCGCGGCGCCGCCTTTACCGTCGTTCCCGGCATCCGCGTGCCCAAGATGCTTTCCTTCCTGGCCACGCACGATTTCGACGGGTACGTGCCCGGCATAAACGACATCCTGAACGGCTACACCGATAATGACGGCAACGCCGTCCCGTCCGTCGCGGAGAAGATGCGGATGGGCCGCACCGCCCTGGACGCCCTGGCGGAATACCGGAAACTGAAAGACGGCGACCCCGTCGCGGCGGCCGCGGCCAGGGCCGTGCTGGACGAGAACGTCCGCTATATGGGATACGGCCACCTGGAGCGCCCCGAAGACGTCATTCCGCCTGTCGGCGTCGTGTTCTGGGCCTTCCGCCTGATGGTCGGCCTGGGAATGCTGCTGGGACTTGTCCTGCTGCTGTCCCTGCTGTTCGCCTGGAAAGACAGGCTGCCGAAGATGCGCTGGCTGATGTGGGCCGCCATCCTCTGCATCCCGCTGGTCTATATCTGCGGACAATGCGGCTGGATCGTAGCCGAGGTGGGCCGTCAACCCTGGACCATCCAGGGCCTGCTGCCGGTGAACGTCGCCATCTCCAGCCTCGGCGCCGGGGCTGTCAAGACCACGTTCTTCGTCTTCCTTGCCGTGTTCGCCCTCTTCCTCGCCATCGAGATCCGGATTATGCTCCGCGCCATCCGGAAAGGACCTGAAGTTGAACCCGAAAACGCCTGACCGCTATGACTTACGAATTCCTGCAGAATTATTGGTGGTGCCTGATCGCCCTGCTGGGCGGCCTGCTCGTGGCCCTGATGTTCGTCCAGGGAGCCAACCTGCATTTGGGCAACCGCACCCTTTCCGACCTTCAGAAAAGGATGATCCTCAACTCCACCGGCCGCAAGTGGGAACTGACTTTCACCACGCTCGTCACCTTCGGCGGCGCTTTCTTCGCTTCCTTCCCCCTCTTCTACAGCACCAGTTTCGGCGGCGCCTACTGGGTGTGGGTGCTGCTCCTGCTGACCTTCGTATTCCAGGCGGTTTCCTACGAGTTCCAGCACAAGAAGGGCAACCTCCTGGGGGTCCGGGGATTTCGCATCGCGCTGATGGTCAACGGCTTCCTCGCCCCCTTCCTGGTGGGCACGGCCGTGGGAACCTTCTTCACGGGTTCGGATTTCACGGTGGACAAGGTGGCGATCACCGACCCCTCCTCCCCCGTCATCAGCACCTGGGGCAACGCCTGGCACGGACTCGAGGCCCTCGGGCAGATGCACGCGGTGCTGCTGGGGTGCACGCTGGTGTTCCTGACGGCCATCCTCGGGGCTCTGTATATCCTGGACAACGTGGATGACGAAGCCGTCCACGCCCAGATGCGCCGGAGCATCAAGATAGGCATCATCCCTTTCGTGGCGTTCCTCGTATGCTGGCTGTTGATGCTTCTGCTGGGGAAAGGATATGCGGTCGCGGAAGATGGCACCGTTTTCCTGGAGCCGATGAAGTATCTTCACAACCTCCTGCAGATGCCGGTTGTGCTGGTCCTGCTCCTCGCCGGTGTGGCGCTGGTGCTCACGGGCATCTGGAAGGGCGCTTTCACGGAGTCCCGGAAGGGCTTCTGGTTCGCCGCGCCGGGCACGGTCCTCGTGGTGATGGCCGTGTTCTTCCTGGCGGGATTCAACGGAACGGCCTACTATCCTTCCTGCACGGACCTCCAGAACTCGCTGACCATCCGCAACAGCTCTTCCAGTTTCTTCACCCTCCAGGTAATGTCGTGGGTGTCGCTGCTCATCCCCTTCGTGGTGGCATACATCGCCTTTGCGTGGCACCAGATGGACCGCCGCAGGATCACGCCCGACGAGATCTCCGGCGACGGCGACAAATACTGACCGCACTTATTTTGAAAGAACGTTATTTAATCGTACCTTTGGGATTCAATATCATCAACAACATAGTAGTATGAAGAAAATACTCGTTCTGCTCGGCGCTGCCCTGTTGTCTGTCAGCGCCTTTGCCCAGGGAGAATCTGCCGGAAAACCCGCCTATGGTTACAAATTGACGGACTTCGCCAGCAAGCCCAAGTTCGGCGCCTATATCATCGGCTCCTACAAATACTCCGACCAGGAAGGCGCCAACGGTGGTCCCGGCATCGGCCTCCGCCTGATCCGCACCTATGTCGACGGCACGATCCTCAACGACTTTAACTACCGCATCCAGTTCGAGATCAACGGCACCCCGCACATCAAGGACTTCTATCTGGAATGGGCGAAGTACAAGGAGTTCAGCGTCAAGATCGGCGAGTTCAAGCGCGCCTTCACCTTCGAGAACCCGATGAACCCCTGGGATGTCGGCGTGGGCGACTATTCCCTGGCCGTCAAGAAACTCGCCGGTATGGGAGACCGCTGCGGAGAGGCCTCGATGGGCGGCCGCGACTTCGGTCTCCAGTTCCAGGGCGACCTCTTCCCCGTCGGGGACGACCAGCACCGGCTCATCCACTACCAACTCGGGGTCTTCAACGGCAACGGTATCAACAGGGCTGATAACAACCGCAGGAAGGACCTCATCGGTACCCTCCAGATCCAGCCGGTCAAGGATCTCTATGTGGGCATTTTCGGTTGGAACGGCGACTGGTCCGACGGCAAGGTGACCGTAGACCGCAAGCGTTACGCCGTGGGCACGAAGTATGAGCACGAAAACTGGTCCGCCCGGGCCGAGTACGTCCACTCCTACGGCTACAAGGCTTCTTCCATCAACCCCGCCACGGGCACGCTCTACGCCAGTTCTACGGACACGGGTATGGCCGACGCTTTCTATGCGACCGTGGGCGTTCCTTTCTCCGACTGGTTCAAGCTGTTCCTGAAGTACGACGCCTATCGCGACAACGCCACCGCGGACAGCCAGCACACCATTCTTTCTTTTGCTCCGCAGTTCCGCCTCCACAAGAACCTGATGTTCCAGCTGGAGTACCGCTACAACGACAACAAGATGATCGGCCAGAAGTACAACGAGTTCTGGTTCGAATACTACGTCAGATTCTAGCGACCGACACATACATCGAGACAAAGCCGGCTTGTCGAAAGCCGGCTTTGTTTTACCCGAAAGGACAAGTTTATTTTATTTTTTGCAAAGTTTACTTGTCATTATGAAAAATATACTTATCTTTGCCGACAGAAACAATAAACCTTATTGATATGAACGACAAAAGCATCCTGATGCCGCATACCTGCCAGAAGGTCGGCTGGTGGCTCCTCCTCCTGATTCCGCTTATGCTGGGATTCTATGCCATTCTCTACTTCCTGTTCCGCGAGACGCATCTGTTTGCCCTGGTCAATGACAACAGCCGTTTCATCACGATGCTTTCCATTCTCGTGGTTTCCGTATCTATGTTTCTCATCTGCCTGTCCAAAGAGAAGGTCGAAGATGAAATGATTTCCCTGTACCGCCTCAAGGCTGTCGGCATCTCGGCGTTTGTCTGTTTCATCGTTGTCCTGGCCAGCTGGACCCTCAGCGCCCTGGACCACGGCTTCCGTTTTGCGGAGCCGAAGTTTTACCTCGTGACAAGCTTCGTGCGCGCCCTTCTTCCCTTCCTGGCCGCCGGATTGTATTACATCCTTTTCAAGACAATGCTCCGCCACGCAAACAAATAGAAGGTACGATGAAAAACACCGTCCGCATAGAAAGGGCCATCCTCGACATCACCCAGCAGCAGCTGGCGGATGCCGTCGGCGTGAGCCGCAACACCATCAATTCCATCGAGTCCGGCAAGTACGTCCCGTCCACCGTCCTGGCCCTGAAGATCGCCCGCCATTTCAGAAAACCGGTCGAGACCGTCTTCCAACTGGATGAAAACGACTAGTATGTTCAACACGCACGATATTTCACGCAACGCCTGCCAGCTCTTCGGGGCGCAGGCCCGCCAGGGCTATGACTGGTGGTGGCATTCCTTTACCGGACACGACGCGCTGACCGGCGAGGAAAAGCCTTTTTTCATCGAGTTCTTCCTCTGCAACCCCGCCAGCGGAGGGGACGAGCCCGTTTTCGGACAGTTGCCGGAGAACCGGGCCGCCGGCATCAAGCCGTCCTATCTGATGGTCAAGGCCGGCGCCTGGGGAGAAGATGCGGCGCAACTACACCGCTTCTGGGGATGGAAACGGATCCAGGTGGATTGGGGCGTCCCCTTCAGCATTGAAGCGGATGACTGCTTCCTCACGGAAGACCGGACACGCGGCCACGTCCGCGTCGAAGGCGCGGCGGAGCATCCCGAATGGATGTGCGCCGACGGCGAGATGTCCTGGAACCTGCAGATCCATAAGCAAATAGCCTTCAACGTCGGGTTCGGCGCAGACAAGCTTTTCCGCACCGCGGAAGCGTTCGAGATGTTCTGGCACGCCGAAGGGATGAAGTCCGCATTCGAGGGCGAGGTCACCTGGAACGGACGCCGTTACCTCGTGCGCCCGGAGGACTGCTACGGCTATGCCGACAAGAACTGGGGACGAGATTTCACTTCTCCGTGGGTTTGGCTCTCCTCCAACAACCTCGTCAGCGAAATCAGCGGGAAGCGCCTGACGGACAGCGTCTTCGACATCGGCGGCGGGCGGCCGAAGGTGGGCCCGCTGGCTCTTCCGCGCAAACTGCTCTCCGCCTTCTGGTACGAGGGCACGCCCTACGAATTCAATTTCTCCAAGGCCTGGACGCTCGTCCATACGGACTTCGACTGCCGCGAGACGGACACGCAGATCCTCTGGCACGTCGAGCAGCACAGCACTTCCGGCCGGATGATCACGGACGTGACCTGCGAGAAGAAGGATATGCTGCTCGTGAACTATGAGTCTCCGGACGGCGCCCGGCGCCACAAGCACCTTTGGAACGGCGGAAACGGTGTCGGCACCGTCCAGCTGTTCGGCCACGACGGCCGGCTCATCGACCGGGTCAAGGCCCGGAACATCGGCTGCGAATACGGGGAATACGATTAAGGATTCTCCTGCGGAGCGGACAGGACGGCCTTGACGGCGTCTTTGTATTTGCGGGAGACGGGGATGGCGTGTCCTCCGATGATGATAAGGTCGGGATCGGTCAGGACGGCATCGGCCGTATTGACCAGGAAAGAGCGGTGGACGCGGAGGAAGCCCGCGCCCAGAAGGTTCTCCCACTGGCTGATGCCGTTCCGGTTGCGATACTGCTGACCGTCACGGGTGATGATCCAGACTTCGGAATCGTGCGACTCGACGTAGAGGATGTCCTGTTTGTTCAAGGAAACTTTCCTATAGTCCGAAGTAAAGGTGACCGGGCGCTCGGTGGGATACTTCTTCTCCAGCCACCGGGCCAGCAGATAGTACCCGTAGGCCAGTATGGCCAGGACGGCGGCCACGAAGACGGGGTTGACCAGCATAGAGGGTATCGACCATACGGACCGGCGTTCAAGCTTTTCCAAGGAAATGAACAGCCACTGCCATACATAGATCAGCAGGAACGTCATCAACATCACGCCTAAGATGATATAGATGGTATCCCATATGCGTCTCTTGCTGCGTTCCACCTTGGGAAGGAAGAAAGACAGGGCCAGAGCCGCCGGCAGGAATGACAGGCTCATCAAGACCGCCTGCCACATATCATAATCCAGGCTTGTGAGCAGCAGGGCGGTCAGAAAGATGGCGGCCAGCCAGTAGGCGACGATGATGATTCCCTTTTTCATTCCGACACAAAAATACGCATTCCTTGTGGAATACAAGCATCGGAAACGGGATTCCGGGCCGTTTGTGGGGATTTGACAAGCGGTTGTCCGGATTCTACTTTGCATTTCTGCGCACTGCTTTCGTAACTTTGCAACAAGGAATTCCGAACCTGATTGTTTCACTTAATTCAAATGCTATGTTACCTCTTCAAACCAACATCTTCGAGCTTTTCATTTCCGGCGGCCCCGTCGGGATGATTCTCATCACCCTTCTTTTCATCGCCCTCTTCTTCGCCGCCTGGAAAGCACCCGCCTGGGTGAAGCTGATCGGTATCGCCGCCCTGGTGGTCGGTGTATTCTGGACTGTCCTGGGCTGGTATCAGATTGCCGATTTCTTCCAGGGATATGCAGAAGACATCTCGCCGAACGTGGTGGCCGGAGGCTTCAAGGTAAGCCTTGTTCCCGCTCTTTACGGTCTCATCGCGTACTTCGTCTCCCTGATTCTGCGCGTCATCCAGACGCCGAAGATCTGACGGGCGCGTATCCGCATTACCGCTTCGGCTTGATGTTCAGGTTCACGCCCAGGACATCCTCGGCATCCACGATGGTCCAGCTGCTGCCGGGATAGATGCCTACGGTACGCTCGGTGTCGAAGCCCATCTCCTTCAGGCCCCGGATCACGTCGTCGCGGGCGTCGCCCACCTCGAAGCCCAGATGGTGTACGCCGAAGCGGTGTTTGTCCTGGAATTCGCGGAACGTGCTGGGAGCATCGTCCACCTGATGCAGTTCTAGCAGCCAGTCGCCCATCTCGATGACGCACATCTGCAGGTCGCACGGCTTGTCATCCTGCCCCCGGTAGGTGTAAGGATACTCCTCATTGCTCTCCAAGTGGTTCACCCAGATCTCCGGCTCAGGGACGCCGAGCAGGGTGGACCACGCTTTTGCCGCCCGCCGGATGTCGTCCACGACAATGGTGACCTGGATGAACTGGTCCTTATCCAGCAGACCCTTCCCGCCGGACAGGTAGCTTTTCATCTTCTCGATGCCATATTTGGCCACGGCCAGGTCCTCTTCCGAAAGGGCGCCGCTGAACGCAAAGGCCATCTTGTAACCTTCGAACTCATCATAGGCGCCTCCGACAAAACCGAGTTCTCCCATTATTTTCTGATGGTCCGGGGTCCCGCTGTCGGCCCCGGTGGCGATGACTTCTCCGCATTTCGACCACGCGATGGCGACCAGGTTCCAGCCTTCCTCCCGGTTGCAGGGCGTGCCGACCACCTTCATCTCGCCGATCCAGTCGTCCGTTTCATTCTTGTTCAGGACCGAAGCCGTCGCTACGCCCTGGATGCCCATTTCGACCGCCTTGGCTTTCATATCCTCCAGGGCCAGCACGAGCCTGTCCCGCAATTGTTCGTTTGTCATATTCTGTTGGATTGATGGGGTTACACTTGAATCGTCGCTCTGCCGCGACCCTGCGCCGCCGGTGCAGGCGACCGCGCAAACGGCGGCCAGGATTAACATTATTCTCTTCATAGGGCTTGAAGTTAGGAATAATCCCTGGAACCGGCAAACCCGTGCAACTTCTTTTAATAAAAGTGTTAACTTAGTGGCCTTCAAGAACGAATATGATGCTTTCCGACACCCCGGTTCTTAACGCGCACAACAAGGAGGAATATCCGCCGATGCACACGGCGGAGCACATTCTCAACGGAACGATGGTTCGCCTGTTCGGCTGCCCGCGTTCGCGCAACGCGCACATCGAGCGCAAGAAATCCAAATGCGACTACCTGCTGGAGGCCTGCCCTACCGAGGAGCAGGTGGCCCGGATCGAGGCCGCGGTGAACGAAGTCATCGGCCGCCACCTCGACGTCACGATCGAGTTTATGACGCGGGAGCAGGCGGCCGCCATCGTGGATCTCAGTAAACTGCCGGAGGACGCCTCCGAAACCCTGCGCATCGTCCGGGTCGGAGATTACGACGCCTGTGCCTGCATCGGGGCGCACGTCGGCAACACCTCCGAGATCGGGACCTTCAAGATCCTGAGCCACGACTTCGAAGATGGCCGCTGGCGGGTCCGCTGGAAAGTTCAGTGATATGGGCAGGACCTTCCATTCGAAGGAGGAATGCCGCCAAAAAGATGACAGAGTAATGTCGGTACGGTCCAAGTATTGGACCTATGCCAGCACTTTTTTGAAAATAGATTATTGTTATCTTTGGAGTATGAAGAAGATTATCACGTTTTTACTACTAACGCTTACGATGATGAGTTGCGGAAACAGTCCCAAACAGGCGGACGGCGCCGGGGATGTCCGGGAGAAACCCTGGCAGGAGATTTCTCCGGTTGAAATAGAGCTTAATCCCATCCAGATGATTGATAAAGACTGGCTGGAAGTTTCTGCCGGGAAGGAAGGTAATATGAATCTGATGACCATCTCCTGGGGCAGCATCGGCGAGCTCTGGGGGAAACCGGTTTTTATCGTGTATGTCTCCACCAGCCGCTATACCCACCGCTTTATGGAAGAGAATGACTACTTTACCGTAACGCACTTCCCTGCCTCGATGAAAGAGAAACTGGGATATCTGGGCAGTGTTTCCGGTCGGGATGAGGACAAGGTGGCCGGTGCCGGACTGACTGTAGAATTCACGGAGTTAGGTAATCCCATTTATGCCGAGGCCGATCTGGCCATAGAGTGCAAGAAGCTTTACGGCCAGCAGTTCGACGCAGGATTGATGCCGGCGGAACAGCGGGAGTGGTATGAAAAGAATGGTCTTGGGATCCACTATATGTACATCGGTGAGATCCTCCACGTCTGGAAGAAGTAAAAAAGGACCTCAGATATTTCCCAAGTGTACGGTCCTGATTCCCTGCGACAAGGCCAGGTCGCGGGAGCGGATGAGCGTCGCTTTCGGGGTCGGGCCGGAATCGGTGTACCGATATCTGGGGAAGTAACGGCTCAGGTGCAGCGGGACGTCCTGCAGGCCGTTTTCTATCATCCAGTTGCATAGGGCGCCCACCTGCTCCGCCGAGTCGTTCAGGCCGGTGACGAGAAGATTGGTTATTTCGATGTGCACCCCGGCCTCCTTCATCGCGAGGATGCTCTCCAGGACGGGAGTCAGGGAGGCGCTACAGTATTTCCGATAGAATCCGTCGTCCAGGGCCTTGATATCGATGTTCGCGGCATCGAGGTAAGGCAGCAATTCCTGCAGGGGCTCCTTCTCCACATAGCCGGCCGAGACCAGGATGTTTTTCAGCCCCCGCCCGTGGGCGAGCACCGCCGTGTCGTACATATACTCCCACCAGGTGAACGGTTCGGTATAGGTGTAGGCGATGGCGGGCAAGCCGCGCCGCAGGCACATTTCCACTACCGCTGCTGGCGGAACTTCCAGACTGTCCGCCTCCTCCGGCGCCACCTGGGAGATATCGCTGTTCTGGCACCAGCGGCACGCGAGGTTGCAGCCTGTGCAGCTGAACGACAGGCAGTACGAACCGGGCAGAAAATGGTTCAGGGGCTTCTTCTCGACGGGATCGACGGCTAGCGCACAGGGTCTCCCGTAGGAAAGGGCGTAGAGTTTCCCGTCCCGGCACACCCGGCTGCGGCAGACTCCCCTGCTGCCTTCCTGGATGCGGCAGCGATGCGGGCAGAGCAGGCACTGCACCCCATCCTCCAGGCGGGTATAGAACCGTGCTTCCGTCATTTCAGGTCGGATTCCTTCACCACCTCGGTCTGATAGGTATAAAGGTCCGCGCTCTTCCAGCCGTCATAGCCGATGCCGGCCTTGTCCCGGGCGCAATGACCCAGGAACTCTTCCGTATCCCAGCCGGTTTCTTCGGCCACCTGCGGCAGGAAGGTCCCGTGGCGGGATCCCTTGATCATATAGATGCCGTCCCGGCCCAGCTGGAACTCATCGACGGACGCGATCTTTTTCAGGGACGACAGCACGGAGACCTCGATGTCCACCCGAGGGGCCTCGCTCCGGGAAAGCGCCGGGAAGCGGGGATCGGAGAAGGCAGCACTGTTCGCCATCTCCCGGATCGTCGCGTGGAGGCTCCCGTCCGAAACGAAACGGCCGATGCAGCCGCGCAGGCGTCCGTTCAAATGGAGCGTCACAAAGACCCCGTAACCTTTCTCCTTCAGGATGCCGACGGGGGTGTCGTCCCCATCATATTCCAGATGCAGGGAGTTATAGATGGCCGAACGTGCGGTGGCGACAATCGCCCGTTTCTCGTCTTCCGAGAAGTTGAAAAGAGTATCCTTCTCCTTTCCGTAAATGACGATCGAATTGTACCCGACCACCCGGTCCTTGTCGCCGTACGGGGAATCGCCGGAATTCCGGTACATCACGTGCTCCGCCGTGAACCGGCCCCGCCCCCGGGCATCCATCATAGACAGGAGTACGGCGATGGCGCACGCGCCGCAGGCCGCCGTGTCCTGCCCCACATAATCCATTTTATCCACATACGAGAGGCCTTCCAGGAACGCGTCCAGGCCGCCCCGGCAGATGACTCCGGCCATATGGAGGTCGGACGCCTTCGCATCCTCATAGGAAGGATAATGGGAGAAATCTGAGCTGATGATGAAGAGATTATCCTCCGTAAAATACGGTTCCAGGACCTCGGCCATCTGCCGGAGGGCGCTCAGGCGCTGCGTCCCGATCACGATCGGCACGACGGGCGGCACCTCGTCGAAGACCTTCTGCAGGAACGGTAGCTGGACCTCGAGGCAATGCTCCCGGTCGTGCGCATCGCTTCGGGAGCAGAACACGCCCGCTCCCCTCTCGATGAGTTCCCTACCCGTAGCGACGTCGATGGGGACCTGCCCCAGTGGCGTTTCTGCAGCGGAATACAGGGTGTCCACGTTCGCCCCGGCGAAACCCACCCGGTGGCTGGGCCCCAGCAGGAAGATCCGCTTGTAGTTATGCCCCCGGGGGATGCGGCTATATGCCGAGGCGGCCACCTCGCCGCTGAACACATATCCGGCGTGGGGCACGATGAAGGCCAGCGGGGCCTGGTCTCCTGCCGGACGCATCCAGGCGTCCAGCATTTGGTTGATTTCCTTGGCGGAAGAAGGATAGAAGGAGCCCGCGACGGCGGGTTTTCTTACCTTTTGGGTTTCTGGGGAACGGTTCATTACAGCAGATTTTTCGGGAGCGACCTCTCCGGATGCCGACGAAGGAGACACGACGAAAGCGCTGAGAATCAGCGCGATTCCGATATGTAGCCGACGCAGCATCGAAGGGCGGATTGGGTTATCTCAGACCAAGCTGGGAGAGGAAATGCAGGAAGATGTCGGGGCGGCAGACCAGCGGGAAAACAAGGCCATAGACGGCACCCCAGAAGTGGGCGGAATGGCCGATGTTGTCCATATTGCGCTTGGCCATATACCAGCAATAGAGGAGGTAGAGCGGAGCGAAGATGTAGCCCGGCACAGGGATGGGTATCAGGTAGATGTAGATGCCCATCTTCGGCTCGAACAGGATGGACGCGAAGAGGATGGCCGAGACGGCGCCGGAGGCGCCCACGGCGTTGTAGCCGGGGTTGTCCTTCTGCTTGAACAGGTCCCAGAGCGTCGATACGGCGAGGGCCGAGACATAGAGGACGACATACAGGACGACGCCCGTCCCCTCTCCGAACGCAGCGCCGAAATACTGCTCCACCACGCTCCCGAAGAACCAGAGAGTGAGCATATTGAAGAACAGGTGGCCCCACCCGGCGTGCACCAGGCCGTAGGAGAACAGGCGGTACCATTCCTTCCGGTGCCACACCTGCCACGCATTGAATTCCAGCCGCTCGAAAAGCCTCGAACGGCCGTACATACAAATCAGGCTCACCGCTGCGGTGATTACAATAAAGATAATGGTCACCATCTTTCGCAAAGATACAAAAAAGTCATCTCATTGTCCGTACCCGAAAACCGACGAAGGCAATCGATGATAGCAAAGAATGATTATATTTGGACTATGAAACAGATTCTGGGATACTTTCTCGGCTTCGCCATTTTCATCGCCGGCATTCCGGCGGCGATGTGGTGGGTGGCGGGAATGCCGGCGCTCGCCGAAATCCCGGCCTGGCGCCTCTGCGTGGCAGGTCTGATGGTACTGTGCGGGCTCGCTCTGAGCATATGGAGCATCGTGTATATGAAAAACGTGGGCAAGGGAAATCCCTTCGACGCGATGGGGCACGAAGTGGCGCCCCGGACCAGGCACCTGATGACGGACGGCCCCTACAGGCTCTGCCGGAATCCTATGCTCTCCGGGACCTATCTCTATTACCTCGGCATCGTGCTGGCCCTTTGGAGCGGATGGGCGCTGCTGGTATTTGCCGGCGTTGCGCTGATTATGATGCTGCAGGTCCGCTCGGAGGAGAAACGGCTGGAGGCCGATTTCGGCGAAGAATACCTGGCCTACAAGAAAACGACCGGCCGCTTCTTTACCTGGAAATAATCCAATAGCTTTATGACACTACAGGAAGCAATCAAGGCACGGCATTCCGTGCGGAAATACACGGACAAGCCCATTGATATGGCAAAGGTGGCGACGTTGCGCGCCGATATCGAAAGAGCTAACGCCGAGAGCGGTCTGAACGTTCAGTTGGTACTGGATGAGCCGAAGGCGTTCTCTTCCGGAATGTGGAAGTATGGCCAGTTCTCCGGCGTCAAGAATTATTTCGTGATGGCCGGCCCTAAAGGCAAAGAGGCCGAAGAGAAGATCGGATACTATGGGGAGAGGCTGGTGCTTCTGGCCCAGACTCTCGATCTGAATACCTGCTGGGTGGGACTGACCTACAAGAAAATTCCTGGCACCTATACGCTGAGGGACGGTGATATCGTCCACTGCGTGATAGCGCTCGGCTATGGCATCACCCCCGGAGTGCAGCACCCGCTGAAACCGGCGGAGCAGTTCTATGACTCCGCCGGTCTTCCGCCCAAGTGGTTCCTGGAGGGAATTGAAGGCGCCATACTGGCACCTACTGCCGTTAATCAACAGAAGTTCAAGTTCATTTTGCACGACGGCAACAAGGTGGAGGCGAAAACATCATTCTCAATGGCCGGATACACAAATATCGATCTTGGCATTGTCAAATACCACTTCGAGGTTGGCGCCGGGAAGGATAGTTTTGACTGGGTTATCTGATGGAAAAGAGGATTATTTCTTCCTGGCTTTGGTCACTACCTTGATGATGCCATCCTTCTCGACGGTGATGCTCTTGATTTCCGTGGGATTCAAGCCCTCGAATTCCTTTTTCGAGGCCTTCTTGCCATCGATCACATAAGAGGGCTCGACCATATCGCCGGCGCCGGTGGGACGAATCGTATAGGACACAGCCGGATGAGTGTAGCCTTCGGTCGTGATCTCGTGAACCCGGACTGGCCCCTGGTTGGCCGGCGTGATGACGGTGATGTCGTAGGTTGCGATCTTCTTGCCTACAATCTGCGAGCCGTCAAACTTGTTTACCGGCTGGCCGTTGATGACGTAATAGTTGAGCGTGTCCGAGGCCGCGATGAGTGGTGCCGCCATCAGCGTGCCGTTGCCGAAGACGAAGGCGAACAGAAGGGAGAGAATAAGTACTGACTTTTTCATTTCGTTGATTATTATTTGTTTTTATAAGCAAGGAGCGTCGTGGTACCTTCGACCTCATCGCATTCCATAATATACGAACAGGATGTTCCGTCTTTCAGGTGTGCTGTCAGGATGGCATACGAACCCTCGGGCGTGGCCTCGATGGTCTGAATATCTCCGATGTCAAGCAGCATCATCTGCTGAATGCCTGCAGCAATCTGGATAGGTGTCAGTGGGCTTTCTGTGGCCTGACGCGTCGGCTTGTGCCACAATACCAGAGCGACGGCCGCCGCACACGCAGTAGCGAACCCGGCCGCCCGGCGCATATTTCTGCGATGCCGCTTTCTTTCCCCGACTGCGAGGACACGGTCGAATTCCGCCTCGGAATTGTCCAGATACCGCTCGATCAAATCACGTGTTTCTCTATCCATAGTCATTTCATTTTCTTCCATTGATCCATCATCTTCTTGCGTGCTGTAGAGAGCGAGACCTTGACACTCGACTTCGGCCGCCCGGTAGTCTCGGCAATCTCGTCAAGCGACAGACCGCAGTCATTTCGAAGTGTCAGCAGTTTCCGCTGACTGTCGGTCAAGCCTCTTTGCACAATATCGCGAATGGTTGCGATGTCCATCTCCTCCGTCCCGGAGGAAGCGGAGACGCCGTCGGCAATCGACTTGTTTTCAATCGATTCGAACCGGATGTGCTGTCTCCTGTATCTTTCTACGCAGCAAGTTTTGGTAATTTTGACGGCCAGGGCTTCCGTATCCCGGATGGGATAACCTTTTTCCGCCAGTTGCCAGAGCGTCACCAGTGCATCCTGGACAACATCCTCTGCATCACCGTCGCATCCGGCAGCCCGGTTGAAACGCTTCGCCAGGGCGATCAGTTTGCCCCGAATACGATTGGAGAGATATGAGAATTCCTGCTCTGTCATAATGGTCTTCACGTTAAAGGTAGCAAAAGCCGTCGAAAAGTTAATATAAAAAAGCAGTCCATTTTGTGGACGGGAACCCCTACGAAAAAAGACCAGCAGGCATTGCTGGTCTTTTTTCGTACCCCCGAGGCGAATCGAACGCCTATCGTCGGAACCGGAATCCGAAATTTTATCCATTAAACTACAGGGGCGTCCCTTAGCGGACTGCAAATATACTGTTTTTTTGTAAATTTGCGGCGCAATTCAAACGAAATTCGAAAAATGAAAAGAGCATATATCTTCCCCGGACAGGGGTCCCAGTTCCCAGGAATGGGAAAGGAAATCTACGACAGTAACGCAAAAGCGCGCGAGCTGATGGAGCAGGCCAACGACATCCTCGGATTCCGCCTCACGGACATCATGTTCGACGGATCCGACGAGGACCTGCGCGCTACCCGCGTGACGCAGCCGGCCATCTTCCTGCACTCCGTGGCGGCAGCCCTCTGCACGGAAGGGCTTCCCGCCCCCGACATGGTGGGTGGCCACTCCCTGGGCGAGTTCTCCGCCCTGGTGGCGGCGGGCGCCGTGGCTTTCGAGGACGCCCTGCGCCTGGTGGCGGTGCGCGCCTCCGAGATGCAGAAATGCTGCGAGCAGGTGCCCGGCACGATGGCGGCCGTGATCGCCCTGCCGAACGAGAAGGTGGAGGAGGTGTGCGAGAGCGTCGAAGGCATCGTAATCCCCGCCAACTACAACTGCGATGGCCAGGTGGTCATCTCCGGCGAGAAAGAAGCCGTGGCCCGCGCCTGCGAGGCGATGAAGGCCGCGGGAGCCAAGCGCGCCCTGCCGCTGAGCGTCGGCGGCGCCTTCCACTCCCCGCTGATGGAACCCGCCCGCGTGGAACTGGCGAAAGCCATTGAAAGCACGGAAGTCCTCGCTCCCCGCTGCCCCATATACCAGAACGTCACGGCCCTGCCGGAAACGGACCCGCAGCGCATCAAGGACAACCTCCTGCAGCAGCTCACCTCGCCGGTGCGCTGGACCCAGTCGGTCAGGAATATGCTCGCCGACGGCGCCGCCGAGTTCCGCGAAATAGGCCCCGGAACGGTGCTCCAGGGCCTTGTGAAACGCATCGCCGCCGCTGCGGGCGTCGAAGTGGTCATCCTCTAGAAACATTGAAGCCCAGCAGGGCAAGACGCTCCTCGGTCTCCGGAGGGCTGCCCTGAAGGCGGACGGTGAAGGCGGACGGCTCGCGCCGGACCGGATAGTCGCCGCGCAGCTGCTCGAAACATTCGGGATGCGCACGCAGCGCGCGGTCGTCCGCAAGGATATCGTAAGTGTACAGCAGGGCTTCGGAGAGTACTTCCTGCAGGCTTTTTCCGGAAGCATCGAGCGTGAATTCCAGCGGCTGCGCCGGGGCCGGGATGCCCTCGGGGCGCCACTCCGTCAGCGGCAGGCCCAGCACGGAGGCGACCGTCCGGACGCTCATCATCGTGCCGTTCGCCTTGCCGTCGGCGCTGTATCCGGCGATGTGCGGCGTGGCGATGTCCAACAGTTCCATCAGCTCCCGGTCAGGCTCAGGCTCCCCTTCCCACACGTCCAGCACGGCGGCGCGCAGGTTACCTGCCTGCAGCGCGGCTTTCAGCGCGGCGGCGTCCACGACAGGACCGCGGGAGGTGTTAACGAGGATCTGAGAAGGGCGCATCGAAGCGAGACGCCGCGCGTCGAACAGGTGCCAGGTGGCGTCCTCCCCCTCGCGGGTGAGCGGGACGTGCAGGGTCACGATGTCGCTCTCCGCCACCAGTTCATCCAGGGATACGAAAGCGTAGGGACCTTCGCGGCGGGCGCGGGGAGGATCGCACAGCAGCACCTTCATTCCGAGGGTCTCAGCCGTTTCGGCCACCTTGCTTCCGACGTTTCCCACGCCCACGACACCCAGCGTCATCCCCTCCAGGGACAGGGCGTGGCGGCGCGCCAGCGCGCACAGGACGGCGCCGACGTACTGTTTTACCGACCCGGAATTGCAGCCCGGGGCGTTGCGCCACACGATGCCGTGTTCCCCGCACCAGGCGGTGTCGATGTGGTCGTACCCGATCGTGGCCGAGGCGACGACCTTCACGGACGAACCCGCCAGCAGGGCGGCGTCGCAGCGGGTGCGGGTGCGCGTGACGATGGCGTCCGCGTCGCGCACGACGGCGGGCGTGGTGTCGGCCCCCGGCAGGTACACGACCTCGGAATAGGGCTCGAAGACACCGCGCAGGAAGGGAATCTTGTTGTCGCAGACGATCTTCATCTCCGTTGTCAAAGTTAATCATATTTTTGCTTTTCCGGGATTTCCCCCTTAATTTTGCAGTTCCAATCAACGCTAAACCTATGTCCAACCAGAAATTCAGGGTCGAAAGCGACCTGCTCGGCGAACTCCAGGTGCCCGCCGACGCCTATTACGGGGTGCAGACCCAGCGCGCCCTCAACAATTACCGGATTTCCAACACCCGGATGTGCGACTATCCGGAGTACGTGATCGCCATCGCGTACGTCAAGATGGCCGCGGCCGCCGCCAACGCCGAACTCGGCGTGCTGGACAAGAAGATAGCCGAAGCCATCTGCGCGGCCTGCCGCGAGATCGTGGGCGGCAAGTTCCACGACCAGTTCCCGGTGGATATGATGCAGGGCGGCGCCGGCACCTCCGTGAATATGAACGCCAACGAGGTCATCGCCAACCGCGCCCTCGAGCTGATGGGCCATAAGAAAGGCGAGTACCAGTACTGCTCCCCCAACGACCACGTCAACTGCGCCCAGTCCACCAACGACGCCTACCCCACCGCCTTCCGCTACACCTTCGTGCGGATGAACAAGAAGCTCGTCAGCCGCCTGGGCGCCCTGATCGCCGCCTTCCGCGCCAAGGGCGTCGAGTTCCAGAACTACATCAAGATGGGACGCACGCAGCTGCAGGACGCCGTCCCGATGACGGCCGGCCAGGAGTTCAACGCCTTCGCCACCAACCTCGAAGAGGAGATCGCGAACCTCGAGCGCAACGCCGTGCTCCTGCGCGAGATCAATATGGGCGGCACCGCCATCGGCACCGGCCTTAACGCCGTGCCGGGCTTCGCGGAGCTCTGCACCCGCAGGATGTCCGAGTTCTGCGGCGACACCCTCACCAAGGCCGAGGACCTCGTGGAGGCCACGCCCGACACCGGCGCCTACGTGAGCTATTCCGCCGCGCTCAAGCGCCTGGCCATCAAACTCTCCAAGATCTGCAACGACCTCCGCCTGATGGCCTCCGGCCCGCGCTGCGGCCTGCACGAAATCAACCTGCCGCCGATGGCGCCGGGTTCCTCCATTATGCCGGGCAAGGTAAACCCCGTGATTCCCGAGGTCACCAACCAGGTGTGCTTCAAGGTCATCGGCAACGACACCACCGTGGCCTTCGCCGCCGAGGCCGGCCAGCTGCAGCTCAACGTGATGGAGCCCGTGATCTGCGAGTCCATCCTCGAGAGCGTGACCTGGCTGTGCAACGTCATCGACACCCTGCGCACCAAGTGCATCGAAGGCATCACCGTCAACGCGGACCACTGCTACAAGATGGTCAGGAATTCCATCGGCATCGTCACCGCCCTCAACCCGTACATCGGCTACAAGGGCAGCACCAAGGTGGCGAAGCGGGCCCTGGAGACCGGCCGCAGCGTCTACGACATCGTGCTCGAAGAGGGACTGATGACCAAGGAGAAACTCGACGAAGCCCTGGATCCGCAGGCGATGCTGGGCGCCCACGCCCTGCTGAAGTAGCTCTTTTCCGCATAAAAAAGTGTTCCGGAATATTCGCGTGCGCGTGGATATTCCGGAATTCTTTGTATATTTGTATGATTATGGCTTCACCGCTGGAACAATCGAACAAAACATACTAAAACTATCTCTACAATCATTATGGCAAAAGAAAAGAAATTCATCACTTGTGATGGTAACCAGGCCGCGTCGAACATCGCGTACCTGTTCAGCGAGCACGCTGCCATTTACCCGATCACGCCGTCTTCCACGATGGCTGAAAACGTGGACGAATGGGCCGCCCACGGCAAGAAGAACCTCTGGGGCGAGACCGTCAAGGTCACCGAGATGCAGAGCGAGGCAGGCGCCGCCGGCGCCGTGCACGGCTCGCTGCAGGCCGGTGCGCTGACGACCACCTACACCGCCTCCCAGGGTCTTCTGTTGATGATTCCGAATATGTACAAGATCGCCGGCGAAATGCTTCCGGCCGTCTTCCACGTGTCCGCCCGCGCGCTGGCGTCGCACGCACTCTCCATCTTCGGCGACCACCAGGACGTGATGGCCTGCCGCCAGACGGGCTTCGCGATGCTCGCCTCCGGCTCCGTGCAGGAGGCCCAGGACATCGCCGCCGTGGCGCACCTGTCCGCCATCAAGTCCTCCCTGCCGTTCCTGCATTTCTTCGACGGCTTCCGCACCTCGCACGAGATCCAGAAGATCGAAGCCCTGGACGAGGCCGAACTGAAGAAGATGGTCAGCGAGAAGGCCCTGGAGAACTTCCGCGCCCGCGCCCTCAACCCGGAGACCCCGGTCACCCGCGGCACCGCGCAGAACGGCGACGTGTACTTCCAGGCCGTCGAGTCCCGCAACCAGGTGTATGAGGCCGTTCCCGACATCGTGGCCCGCTATATGGGCGAGATCGGCGAACTCACCGGCCGCACCTACCGTCCGTTCGAGTACTACGGCGCCAAGGACGCCGAGAACATCATCGTGGCGATGGGCTCCGTGACCGAGACCATCAAGGAGACGGTGGACTACCTCGCCGACCACGGCCGCAAGTACGGCGTCGTGACGGTGCACCTGTACCGTCCTTTCTCCGAGAAGTACTTCCTGAAAGTCCTCCCCAAGACCGTCAAGAAGATCGCGGTGCTGGACCGCACCAAGGAGCCCGGCGCCCCCGGCGAACCGCTCTACCTCGACGTCCGCGCCATCTTCCAGGGCAAGGAGAACGCCCCGCTGATCATCGGCGGCCGCTACGGCCTGTCCTCCAAGGACACCACCCCGGCCCAGATCATCGCCGTGTACGACAACCTCGAGCGCAAGGCCCCGAAGGCCGACTTCACCATCGGCATCGTGGACGACGTGACCTTCAAGAGCCTCCCCACCAAGGGCGAAGTCTCCATCGTGAAGAAGGGCACCACCGAGTGCAAGTTCTACGGTCTCGGCTCCGACGGCACCGTGGGTGCCAACAAGAACACCATCAAGATCATCGGTACGCACACGGACCTCTACAGCCAGGCATACTTCGACTACGACTCCAAGAAGTCCGGCGGCTACAC
>JAFYZZ010000028.1 GCA_017548445.1 Bacteroidales bacterium
GCACGGCTATCTGCCCTTCAACAAGGAAGGCCACCTGCTGGTCCCGTTCCGCACCTGGCGCAACACCAACACCGGTCCCGCGGCGGCGGAGCTTTCCAAGCTGTTCGTCTACAACATCCCGCTCCGCTGGAGCATCTCGCACCTCTACCAGGCCATCCTGAACGGCGAGGCACACGTGGAGAACATCGGTTTCCTGACCACCCTGGCCGGCTATATCCACTGGAAACTCACCGGCGAGAAGGTGCTGGGCGTGGGAGACGCCTCCGGTATGCTGCCGGTGGATCCCGACACCGGGACCTACCGCGCCGATATGGTGGAGAAGTTCGAGAAGCTCGTCGCCCCGCGCAGGTTCCGCTGGAAACTGCACGAGATCCTCCCGAGGGTGCTGAAGGCCGGCGAGGGTGCCGGGCGTCTGACCGAGACCGGCGCCAAGCGCCTGGACGTCTCGGGCCACCTGCAGGCGGGCGTCCCGCTGTGTCCGCCGGAAGGCGACGCGGGCACCGGAATGGTGGCCACCAACGCCGTGCGGCCCCGTACGGGCAACGTGTCGGCCGGCACTTCCTCCTTCTCGATGATCGTCCTGGAGAAGGAACTGTCCAAGCCCAACGAGATGATCGACATCGTCACCACGCCGGACGGGAACCTCGTCGCGATGGTGCATTGCAACAACTGCACGTCCGAGCTGAACGCCTGGGTGAAGATGATCCGCGAGTACGAGCAGCTGCTGGGCCCCGTGGACGAGAAATCCAACCCTTACGTCACGCTGTACACCCACGCCCTTGAGGGAGATCCCGACTGCGGCGGCCTGGTGGCCTTCAACTACGTGTCCGGCGAGCCGGTCACCGGCTTTGCGGAAGGACGTCCGCTGTTCGTCCGCGGCGCCGCGGACAACTTCACGCTGGCCAACTTCTTCCGCGCGCAGCTGTACGGCTCCATCGCGGTGCTGAAGATCGGCAACGACGTGCTGTTCCGCGAGGAGCAGGTGAAGGTGGACCGCATCACCGGTCACGGCGGCCTGTTCAAGACGCCGGTCGTGGGCCAGCGTTTCCTGGCCGCCGCGCTTAACTCGCCCATCTCCGTGATGGAGACGGCCGGGGAAGGCGGCGCCTGGGGCATCGCCCTGCTGGCGTCTTACCTGGTGAACAACGGCGGCGAGCTGAGCCTGCCCGACTTCCTGGACAAGATCGTCTTCGCCGGGAACACCGGCACCGAAATCGCGCCCGACCCTGCGGATGTGGCCGGTTTCGAGGCCTACCTGGCGAACTACAAGGCCGCTCTGCCCATCGAGGAAGCCGCCGTGCGCTGCAAGAAATAATTTGCGATGGAGCAGATCTGGGACCCGCTCCGCAAACGAGAAGTCACTGCCACACCCGAGGAACGGGTGCGGCAGTGGTTTATCGTGCAGCTCCACGAGTCCTTCGGGGTCCCGATGCACCTGATGATGAGCGAGGTACCGCTGCGGTTCGGCAGGAAGTCCTGGCGGGCCGACATCCTCGTCTACGACCGTGCTGGCGCGCCGCTGCTGGTGGTCGAATGCAAACGGCCGACGGTGACCCTCGGCGCGGCCGTCATTGAACAGGCGATGCGCTACAATTCCGTGCTCGGGGTGCGCTTCCTCGTCGTCACGAACGGAAATTTGACGTATCTTTACAGGCTGGAAGGGGAGGCGTTCGTCCCGTGCGAGCGCATTCCCGCCTATGAAGAGATGCTATGTCAACGATAACCAGCGAGTTCCTGAACCGTCCGATTTTCCGGATTGTGGGGGACGTGGCCGCCGAAAAGGGCGTCCGCGCCTTCGTGATCGGGGGCTTCGTGCGCGACTGCTTCCTGGGCCGCCCCAGCAACGACATCGACATCGTGGTGGAGGGCAGCGGCATTGACTTCGCCCGCGCGGTGGGGGAGCGCACGCACAGCAACGTGTCCTATTTCAAGAACTTCGGCACGGCGATGCTGCATTTCCGCGGCGACGAGGTCGAGTTCGTGGGCGCGCGCCGCGAGTCCTACCGCCGCGAATCCCGCAAACCCATCGTGGAGAACGGTACGCTGGAAGACGACCAGAAGCGCCGGGACTTTACCATCAATGCGATGGCCTTCTCGCTGCAGAAGGAGGACTTCGGCGCGCTGGTGGATCCCTTCGGCGGCATCCGCGACCTGGACGCCGGCATCATCCGCACCCCGCTGGATCCCGACACCACCTATTCCGACGACCCGCTGCGGATGCTGCGCGCCGTCCGCTTCGCCACGAAGCTGTCCACCCCGGAGCGCCGTTTCACGATCGTCCCGGAGTCGATGGCCTCGATGCGGCGGATGGCCGACCGGCTGAAGATCCTGTCCTGCGAGCGCGTCGCTGAAGAACTCAACAAGATGCTCCAGACCGACTGCCCCGCGATGGCTTTCCGCCTGATGGACGAGGCCGGTCTGCTGCCGTACGTCCTGCCCGAACTCCTCGCCCTCAAGGGCGTCGAGACCGTCGACGGCCGTGGCCACAAGGACAATTTCGAGCATTCGCTGGCGGTACTTTCCAATATTGTAGAAGCGCAGCGCGAAGTTTTGCAGGAGGGAACTTCCGGACACGACGCCCTTTGGCTGCGTTGGGCGGCGCTGCTTCACGATATCGGCAAGCCGGCCAGCAAACGCTACGACCCGGCGCTGGGCTGGACCTTCCACGGACACGAAGTGGTGGGCGCCCGGATGGTGCCGAAGATCTTCGACCGCCTGCGCCTGCCCCTCGACGAGATGAAATACGTCCAGAAGCTCGTCCGCCTGCATCTGCGGCCCATCGCGCTCGTGGACGAAGAAGTCACCGACTCCGCCGTGCGCCGCCTGCTCTTCGACGCCGGCGACGACATCGACGACCTGATGCTCCTCTGCAACGCCGACATCACCTCCAAGAACGAGGCGAAGGTGGCCCGCATCCGCGCCAACTTCGAACTGGTGAAGCGCAAGCTCGTGGAGGTGGAGGAGAAGGACGCCATCCGCAATTTCAAGAATCCCATCGACGGGGAGTACGTGATGCGGGTGTACGGCATTCCGCCGTGCCGGGAGATCGGCCTGCTGAAGGAACTGGTCAAGGAGGCCATCCTGGACGGGGTGATCGGCAACAACTTCGAGGAGGCCGACGCCTTTATGCGGCAGCACGCATCCGAATTCGGTCTGCACGAAGTATGATCGAGCGCTACCTCACATACCTCTCCACCATCCGCCGCTATTCCCCCCGCACCGTCGAAATCTACCGCGGCGTGCTGGAGGAATTCTTCTCTTTTATCTCTGATGAAGCTTCGCGCAGCAAGGGCTCTGCCCGACAGAACTTCGCGCTTCGCGCTCATCCCTCCCAACCTGACGGTTGGGCCCCTCCCGTTCACGAGGCCACGGGCGGCCACGGTTCTGCTGGGCAGACCCTTGCTGCCGCTTCGCCAGCGGCAACTGCCTCCGGAAACACTGCCACCCTCGGCACGTTAAGAGGGGGGACCGCAAGCGAAGCGCAGCGGTGGGGTCCGGCAACGCCGGACGTTTCAGGAGGCAGTTGGCCGCTGTGCGAAGTATTAACCGTGCAGATGATCAGGAGTTACGAGGTGTATCTGATGGATGAGAAAGGGGAGGGGGCGAAGACGGTGAACCTCCATCTGAGCGTGCTGAGCGGCTTCTGCCGGTTCCTGATGAAGGAGGGGGTGTTGTCAAGCAATCCGGTGCGGCTGGTGTCGCGTCCGAAACAGGAGAAGCGCCTGCCGGTATTCTACCGGGAAGACTCGATGAAAGAATACTTCGAACGGACGAAAGGCGTCCTGGAATACGGGAAATACGAAGACGTCCTGCAGCGGATGATCCTGGGCCTGCTGTTCGGCACGGGCATACGCCGCAGCGAACTCATCTCCCTGAACCGCAGCTCCGTCGACTACTCCCGCCACGTCCTGCGGGTCCTCGGCAAAGGCGACAAAATGCGGGAAATTCCGCTGCTCCCTTCACTTTGTGACGAAATTTTGTTATATTTACAATCGCTAGACTCTTTGAAATGTGCGGACACGGCCCCGGAAGCCCCGCTCCTGCAAACCCCTAAGGGGAAGCGCCTGTACCCGGTCTACGTGGACCGTGCGGTCAAGGCGGCCCTCGGCGGGGTAGACGGAATCAGCGGACGGAAGTCGCCCCACGTGCTGCGGCACACCCTGGCCACGGAACTGCTGGACGGCGGCACGGACCTCAATTCCATCAAGGAACTGCTGGGCCATTCCTCCCTGGCGGCCACCCAGGTCTATACGCACAATTCCATCGAGCGGTTGCAAAGTGTTTATAAATCCGCCCATCCAAGGGCAAAAAACGACGGAAAAAATGGAGATTAAATTCAAGGCCCTGAAGTTCGAAGCCGGCGAGCAGCTCGTCGCCTTCGCGGAAAAGAAAGTCTCCCGCCTGTCCCGCTTCTGCGAAGGACTGACGGAGGAGGTTGAGGTGGCGCTCGAAGACCATCTCAAGCAAGGCAAGCTGGCCAAGATCCAGATCCACATTCCCGGCGAAGAGCTCATCATCGAGCGCGAAGCCGACACCTTCGAGAACGCCATCACGGAAGCCGTGGACGCGATGAAGGAAAAACTCACCCGCGTCAAGGAAAAGAAATTCGAGAATTAAACCTTTGTACAGGGGCCGCCGCAAGGCGGCCTTTTTTGTGGCACTCTACGGCTGCGCGTGCACAAGGGTCCAACAACGGGGACGATATGTGCAAAATACATCGGAATAAACTAATAACTCAAAAACAAAATAAACTAATAAAAATCTTGGCTTTTTAGGATATTAGTTATTATTATCCAGTAAATGCTTTTTCTGAAATGTTTTCACAAATGCTTGTTAACTAGTTTATTTGTTGTATCTTTGCATTCAAACTAGTATTGCGTTGCAAAATAAACTAATGTTTCCGCAACAAAATAAACTAATGAATTTTTAACTATATTATTAGTATGGCAACCATTCAAGAAAAGCAGGCAGAGTCAATGGCTGTGCTCAAAAAGTACCAGGATGCCTATGGTGAGAATCTGGTTATTCACGGTGCTGATACGCTGGGACGCACCCATACTGAACGGCTTTTGAATAGTGGCTTTCTCAAGATGGTCATTAAGGGATGGTATATCCCGTGCTATCCGGGACACGAGGGGGACTCAACCGTCTGGTATGTGTCGTACTGGTATTTCATCGTTGCGTACTTGAATAGCAAGTTCGGAGAAAAATGGTGTCTGTCTCCAGAGTTGTCGCTCTATTTTTACAGCGGCAAAAGCGTGGTGCCTCAGCAATTGATTGTCCGCAGTGATGCTGCGGCCAACAACGTCTTGGCGCTTCCATTCGGTACATCACTTCTGGACATCAAGGCGTCGCTCCCTCCGTCAGTTGAGATAGAGTCTCGCTATGGTATTCACCTTTATCCGCTTGCTTATGCACTTCTTTTGGTGGGGCCGGATTACTATCGGCGCAATGCTTTGGAAGCTCGGACTTGCCTGGCTTCACTCCGAGATATTACCCCGGTTGTTACTGCAGCAATAGATGGGGGATATACTTCGCGTGCCGGTCGGGTAGCAGGCGCACTTCGCTCCATCGGCCGGGATGAGATGGCGGATCAGCTCGTCACTATGATGAAGCAGGTTGGCTATTCGATTCAAGAGGAGAATCCTTTCGAAGAGGACATTCGCCTGAATCATTTTGAACCATCACCATATGCTTCTCGGATTCGCCTGATGTGGATGAAGATGCGTCCGAAGGTGGTTTCAACTATTGAGGCCTCCGGGATACATCCAGTTCAGCAGGCACCGGAGAGTATTTTGGCCCTGATGGACGCGACATATATTAAAGATAGCTACAACTCCTTGTCCATAGAAGGGTACAAGATAACGGAAGGCCTGTTGGAGAAGGTGAGAAGTGGGAACTGGGACCCCAAGAATGACGAAGCCGATAATGAACGTAAGAATGCCTTAGCAGCTCGCGGGTATTACCAGGCCTATCAATTACTGAAACTGTCGGTAATGAATGCTTTGGATGGTCAGGATCCGGCCCAGATGTATGTCAAAAACCATCAGAGCTGGCATTTCCAGCTATTTGAACCCTGCATTCGAGCCGGTATCATCAAGGCTTCGGACCTTGTAGGGTATCGAACGAATCAGGTGTATATCAGAAACTCTATGCACGTTCCGCTTAAGCCGGATGCCGTGCTGGATGCAATGACGGCCCTGTCTACGTTGATACTGGAAGAGCCTGATGCTTTTGTCCGTGCTGTATTAGGACATTTCTTCTTTGTGTACATCCATCCGTATATGGATGGCAATGGACGTACAGCTCGGTTCACGATGAATAGTCAGCTTGTAACAGGTGGATATCCCTGGATTGTAGTTCCGGTCGACCGTCGTGATGAGTATATGGCGTCGCTGGAGAGAGCCAGCGTCGAGGAGGAGATCGAGCCGTTTGTCCGATTTATCGTCTCACTGATTTCATAAGTAAAACCTCGTTATTCTTTCTATTTCAACCGACGACCCTTATCGTTGGATATATAACGGAAAAGCGCTATTTTTGGAATAATGAAACTGATATACCGGAATACAGCGCTTCTATTACTGTCTCTACTTCTTCTTGGTGCTTGCAACCAGGCGCCTTGCCGGCGCGTGGCAAGCGTGTTTGA
>JAFYZZ010000029.1 GCA_017548445.1 Bacteroidales bacterium
CGCGGCGAGCGGAGCCCGGGCGGCGGCCACGATGGCCGCCAGCTCCGCGTCCAGTGCGGGCGCTTCGTGCCGGGCCGTCGGCTGTAGCAGCAGGCAACGGGGCCGGTCTCCCGGAATGCGTTCCTCGTACCGCACAGGGAAAGCTTATGCGAGTTTGACGGCGGTGCCCGAAGCGGTTACCATCAGCATATTGCCGTTGGTGCCCAGCACTTCGTAGTCGATGTCGATGCCGACGACGGCGTCGGCGCCGATCTCGTAGGCACGGCTCTCCAGCTCCTTCATCGCCTGCCTGTGGGCATTGATGAGCTCTTCTTCGTAGGAGCTGCTGCGTCCGCCGACGAAATTGCGGATGCCTGCGGCAAAATCGCGCAGGAAGTTGACTCCTTCGATGACTTCGCCAAAAATGACGCCTTTGTACTCGGTGATGGTGCGACCTTCGATGGTCGGGGTGGTGGTAAGGATCATAGCAGTTTGTGTTATTTTTGCCCAATTTAGTAAAATTTATATTTCGTATAAAGGAAATCCTGACTATATTTGTACAAATATTCGCTATGAAAAAGACATTGGCCTTATTTTTCTTCCTGATCCTGGCGGGCGTTTCCCTTTCCGCACAGGTCGCTCCCAATTATCAAAGCACCCTTGAGGGGCCGATGTCCCTAAATAGGAAATTCGGTCTGCTGCAGATCGGAGACACGCTGCTCGAAAAGAACCAGACCCACCTGTATCTCAGCCCGGAAGCGGAATCCCTCTATCGGAGCGGAGACTCGCTTTCCAGCGTCGGCGACTGGATGATCGGTTTCGGCGCCGGTTTCGCACTGGGCCATTTCCTCGGCGACATGATCTTTCCGAAAGCCAACAAGAATGCGAACAGCAATGCCAACGCCTATGTTTACGGCGCCTGCGGCCTGGTCGTCGCGGTCGGCATCCCCCTGCATATCGTAGGCGTCAAGAAGATCAAGCGCGCCATCGACGATTATAATACCCGCAACGGCAACGCCAACCGTGCCTCGGAGCTGAATTTCGGCATCCAGGGTAGCGGCATCGCCCTGTCGTACCATTTTTAGATTATAGATTTACCCTGCATATGAAAAGAATCCTGTTTACCTTGGGCCTCCTCCTCGGTGGGGCGATGGGCCTCTCCGCCCAGGACATCATCAAGACCCGCGAAGGCTCCGAGATCGAAGCCCGGATCGTTGAGATTACCCAGGACGAAGTGAAATATAAGCGTTTCAGCTATCTCGACGGCCCTTCCTTCGTCATGTCGACCTCCGACATCGACAGCATCCGTTATGAGAACGGCGAGACGGAAGTCTTCGAAGCTCCCCGCCCGTCCTATATCCCCTATACGGACAGCGCTATCATGCCCGGCATGCGGTATGGCGACTACAAGGATTACTACGACCCGCATTTCTATGTCCCGCAGCCCGGTGATCCTTACAGCCGCGTGTGGCTGGGTATCGCTTCCGCCATTATCCCGGGCCTCGGTGAGATGATCGAAGGCGAATGGGGTCGCGGTCTTGGCGTCCTGGCCGGCAATATCGCCCTGGGTGTCGTTCAGGTGCTCGATCTCGAATATGATCCCCAGATCAAGCAGGTCTTCCCGAAAAGCGCGCTCTACTGGGTCGCCGGTTTCGCGCGCACGGCCTTGAACATCTGGAGCATCTGCGATGCCGTCCGTATCGCCAAGGTCAAGAATATGTACTATCAGGACCTTCGCGGCACCCGCGCCTCGATCGATCTGAAGATCGAGCCGTACTTCGCCTACACGCCGGCCGCTTCGAATACGTTGCTGCCCGCCGCCGGGCTTTCGCTCAGTTTGAACTTTTAATGGTTAGTTATTTATAATGTCAAAGGCATCGCAGCAATGCGATGCCTTTTTCTTTTCGGGTATGATCCGTCAGTCTATGACGAAGACCGCGCGGATCGGGTTGCCCCAGTAGTTTTCGCCCGTGTAATCATGTGCATAGTCTTCATAGAACATAAGGGCGTAAGCGGTGGTCTCCGCATAGGAGGGCGTACGGGACCAATAATCCCCCCCGCTTCCTATAATGGAGAGTCGATAGGTATCTTCCGGACTAGCCAGGGAATTCGCAGCCGGGAAGAACAGCTCCGCTCCGTTTATCTTGCTGATGAAGGTCATCCCGGATTCCGGCGTTTCGGTATCCATGATCCGTTTTCCTTCTTCGCCGGCTCCGATGGTGTTGTTTACAAGATCCTTGAAGTCGCTGATATCCGGCATATGCCACAGTCCCTTGAGGTTTACGTGGGCGGCATCGTATTCAGGCATGAGCTTCTCCGGCCATGTGTCTTCTATCTCGTAGCTCAAGTCCCACGCCTCATAGAAATCGTGGTCGTCCTCAATGCCCGTGTAATTGCCGGAGGTCCCCAGAAGGGCATAGCCCCGGGTCTGGCCGAAAGCGAAGTATAATCCGTAGCTTCCTTCGCCCTTCTCGGCTGTGGCTCCGATGTTGCGCCGCGCCCACATGACGCGTTTGCCGTCCTCGTCGCGCGTACCCATGTCCACATATTCCATGGCGGTCCATACGGCAGGGGCGCTGATGTCGCCGAGCCCGGCATACAGGGTCCCGGTGATGGTCTTCTCTCCGGCGTCCCGGGTATACAGGACGCAGTCGGTGATGTCATTGACGGAGAACTGGAAATCCGTAGCGGTTCCTGCGACACTGCCGTCCAGGACGCCGGAAAAACTGAGGATGGGCTTCTTTCCGCTGGTCTTGTCCTCATATCCGGGGATGGCTTTCCCTTTGTCCTTGACCGTCATGGTGACTTTGCCGCTGGTCGAAACCCCCGTAAAGGTAAGACGCTTCAGATGGTCCTGATAGAGCTCGTACTTGTTCCCGGAAGTGAATCCGGTCACGTCGAAATGGACGAGTTTGTCATTGCCGCTCAGGACCGGGGTCGTGAGATTGATGTCGGCGTCCAGGACTCCTTCGGCGAGGCTATAGCTGACATCCTCCGCAAACAGGAAATAGCCGCAATACTCCAGGTCTTCTTCCCCTTTTACGAAGACGCGCTTGTCGCCGCTGATCCGCACGCTCAACGATACGTCGTTGCAGTAGGGAAGGTAAACCGCGGTCATCTTCCCCAGGGAACTGCTTGCCAGCTCGGAGAGGCTGAGCTCGCCTTGTACCTGTGCGGTCCAGCCGCGTGCGCTGCGGTCATATGTCAGTTCGATGAATTCATTTACGTTCTGAAAAAACAGGTAGATCATGTCCCCGTTCGCCCATTTGGACTTGACGGTCGCCTTGGTCGCGGCGAAATCGTCGGAACGGGTGACCCGGACGTTGGCCCGGATCTCATTCTTCTGATCAGGTTCCTGAATTTTGGTGCAGGAGAAAAGCGCTGCGCATGCGCAGAGAATGAATAGGATTTTTTTCATGGCTCTTTCCTCCCATTTACCAGTCTTCTCCCGTTCCGGAGAAAGGAGAGTTGTACGGACCCGGGCTAGAGCAGATCAAGCCCTCGGATTGCACCTCGCGCACCTCCACCTCGGGAGGGCAATAGGTTCTTTCGATGTTTTCCATCATAGCTGATAAGTTAAATTAATAAAGTTGTTAATATGCCAGGAATGTCCTGGCGATGATGTCTATCAACGCTATTAATTTGTCGGTCAGCAATTGGTCGTCGGTAATCCCGGTAAACTAAAGACGGTTAATGTAATGCATTGTATTGCAGGCAAATATAAAAACAATAATTGAATAATATCCAAATAGTGTCTGATTTCCTGACAAAAAAATGTCCAGCCCTGCCGGACTGGACATTTTTCATTGTTTGCGGGGGACCGGGCCTATATCCGGGCGCCGGTGACCGCGTATTTTTCCTTGAGCAGTTCCACGACCGGGATCATCGCCTTCGGGAACACCTTGCGCAGGTCGATTTCGTCGCTCTCGGAGAGCACCTGCTTGAGGGCGCGCATGAAGTTGTCCTTGATCTCGGTGGCCAGGTTCACCTTCACGATGCCGTTCGCGATGGCTTCGCGCACCTGGTCGTGCGGGATGCCGGAACTGCCGTGCAGCACGAGCGCGACCGGGGTCGCGGCGTGGATGGCGGCGAGGCGCGGGATGTCGAGGTGCGGCGGCTGCTTGTAGAAGCCGTGCGCCGAACCGATGGACACGGCCAGCGCGTCCACGCCGGTGCGGTTGACGAACTCGACCGCCTGCTCGGGCGTCGTGAATCCGCCGCCCTGCTCCTGGCCCAGCTTGGCCACATAGCCGAGCTCGGCCTCCACGTTGGCGCCGTAGGGCTTCGCCATCTCGACGGCCTTGGCCGACGTGGCCACGTTCTCGTCGAACGGCTTCTCGGAGGCGTCGATCATCACGGAGTCGAAGCCCTCGTCCAGGCAGCGCTGGACCAGCTCCAGGCTCGGGCCGTGGTCGAGGTGGATGTAGCCCTGCAGGCCGTAGTCCGCCAGCACCTGGCGGCCCATCTTGTAGGCGGTGTGGATGCCCATATAGTCGATGGACGAGCGCGTCAGCTGCAGCATCACGGGCGCGCCGGCCGCCTGGGCGGCCTTCGCGACGCACACGAGGGTCTCGTAGTTATAAAAATTGGTAGCCAGGACCGCGGTCTTCTTGGCCTGGCAATCATAAAGCACTTCTTTGATGGTTTGCATACTATAAAATTAGGGTACGGCAAAGTTAGCCAGAATCGGGCTTTTATTCAAAAAAAGTGCATGTCCGTCGCCAAGAATCATCATTTCTGATGAAGCCGTCAGGCCGTCTCTTTCCCGTTCCTGCGGGCGAAGATGTTGGCCAGGATGGTGCCGCTGATGCTGTGCCACGCGCAGGAGATCGCGCAGGGCACGACGGCCATCGGGTTGGAGGCCACGAAGAAAGTCATCGCCAGGTTGGTGCCCAGGCCCGCGTTCTGCATCCCGACCTCGATGGATAGGGTGCGCTTCTTGGCGGTGCTGAAATGGAAGAGCCTTCCGACGGTGTAGCCCAGCACGTAGCCGATGGTGTTGTGGCAGAGCACCATCCCGAAGGTGAGCAGGAACAGCACGATGCCGTTCTCGACCAGCGGGTCGTGGACGGTGGTGATCACGCCTCCGACGATGCAGGCGAGGCAGACGACCGACAGGCCTGGCATGCAGCCCTGCACCTTGCGGAAGACGTCCTTATGCCCGAGCCACAGGTTCAGGAAGAAGCCGATGGCGATGGGGATGATGGTGACGATGAGGATCTGGCGGAACATCCCGAGCGCGTCCACGTCCACGCGCTCGCCGGCCAGCAGGAGCACCAGCAGCGGCGTGAGCACGGGCGCGAGCAGCGTCGAGGCGCAGGTCATCCCGACGGAGTAGGCGACGTCCGCCTTGCAGAGGAACGACATGATGTTGCTCGACACGCCGCCCGGACAGCAGCCCACGAGGATGAGGCCGATGGCCATCGCGGTGCTGTAGGGCGCGAACGCGGGGACCTGGCTGAACAGCCAGGAAAGGGAGAACGCCACCAGCGGCATGATGGTGAACTGCGCCGCCGCCCCGATGAGGATGTCGAAGGGGCGCTGCGCCAGCAACTTGAAGTCGCCGGGTGTAAGGGTCAGACCCATCGTGAGCATAATGATGCCCAGGATGACGGTCTGCGTATCGCCCTTGACCCAGGCGAAAAGTTGGGGAAAGAAGAATGTGACGACGGCGGTCAGGATGATGAAGATACTGGCCTTGCCGCTTAAGAAATCACTGAGCTTCCGGAGCATATCCGCTAACCTTCTTCATGGCCCCAGGACGAAGGAACCATGCAGCCTTCGGCCTGCACTTCGAAGACGGTTACTGCCGGAGCGTCGTACTTGAACTTCAGATTCTCTTCCATGGAAGATTGCTTATAGGATGCTAATATAGCAATTTTCAGTTATATAAACATTTATTTTCCGGGGAATCATTTCCGGAGGATTTCCAGGAAGGGGAGCGTGCCTTCGAGCGTCTGGCCGGAGCAACCGACCGGCCCCCGGGGCAGAATGAGCTGTTCCAGGCAGGAGCAGTTCCAGAAAGCCTTCTCTTCGATGGACGCGATAGTCCTGGGCAGACGGAGCCGGAGGAGGTTCTCGCAGTCGGCGAACATATACGGGCCGACGGTGTCCTCCCTGGAATAATAGCGGATGCGGACGCCTTGTCCGTCCCGGACCAGCGAGTAGCCCGGTCCGTAGTTCAGGCCCCGGCGGGTCATTTCTTTCCACTGCTCATCCGTCATCTCGTCCATCTTCCATTCTTTCGGTGTCCCCTGGATGCCCAGCAGGAGGTTGCTGTACTGGGACGTGAGGGTCATTCCCGAGGCGTCCCGCTCCACGTAGGGCTGCGCCCCGACGAGGGGGCCGCCGACAATCTTCGCGTCGGAAAGGTCCAGTTCCATCAGCCTGCCTTCCGTCGCCATCCGGCGGAGGAAGGCGATGTCCTCGCCCCGGATCTTGCCGGTGACCTTCAACCGGGTCACGTCGAGTACCTGCTCCGCCGGGATGGCGGCGGCCAGGGTTCCGGCCTTTTTCACCGTGACTTCCAGCGCGATGGCCTCCTCCGGACGCATCGGGCGCAGGCCGGTGATGCATCCCGAGATGGGGGCCTTTTCCGGCAGGCGGTACCAGCCGTTGCACTGGCCGGCCCAGCCGAAGTTGAAGTGCAGGAATCCGTCCTGATAACCGTCGCAGATGAAGAAATGGTCCGGCCCCTCCAGGATGACGGGCCGGCTGGCTTCCAGTTCGGTGCGGACCCGTTCCGTAAGATTGCGTATGGACAGCTCGACCCGATACCGGCACGCCGGGCTGAAACCCCAGTTGCCGACCAGGGCGTGGCAGAACCAGAAGGCGTTCGTGCTGGTCCCTTTCGGCGACAGCCGGGAACGCAGGGATGCGGCAGACAGGTAGAGCAGTTCGTTGTCTTCCAGGTCATTGCGATAGCCGTCGGCGATGTCGACGGGGATTGGAGCGGCGCCGACTACCGTCAGTTCGCCTTTCCCGGCAGGGTGGACGGATGCCCCGTAGTATTGGAGGACCTGCGCAAGCGCGACGGCTCCGCAGCCGGCGATGCAGGTGGAATCCCGTCCCTGGAAGGGAACCCTGGGGAATCCCTGGCAGTATTGACCGCTTTGCCCGAGGGCGATGTCCCCGAGCAGCGGGGCGAGCGTCCCTTCGGGAATCTCCGCGAAACGCCCGTCCGCACAGGATTTGAGCAGCTGTTCGATGATGTGGTTCTCTTCTCCGGTCTGCACTCCCAGACCGTTTCCGTAGGCGACGACATCCGACGGCGTCGCCCAGGCGAAGACGTCCCGGCGGGGATCATAAAACGCGTGGACGCCTCCGGCGGAATGCTGCCGGTCCAGATTCCTGCAATCTTCTCCCTGCCGCAGCAGGAAATCCCGGGCAAGGCGCCACGCCGCGCCGTACTCCGGGTTCGGCTCCACCTGCAGGGTGGCGCCTGCCACCGTTTGGGGCCCTTTGTCCGTCGACACCGTGATCGCCGGGAGCTGTACCTCACCGGCCGCCAGGCACTTGATCCGGTAGATGATCTCCACCCGCGAGAGGGAACTTGACAGCCGCTTCTTCGTCTGGTCCAGCTTCAGAAACTGGATCCCGTCGACACTTTCCCCCGAGACCTGATACTGCCACGATCCGGAAATCTCCAGGACATAGCGGACCTCGAGCGCTTCTCCCTGCACGATCTTCTCCGGCTGCTGGATACGGGACGACCGGATCCCCGCCGACAAAGACAGGGGCAAGAGCAGCAGGAACAGCGTAATCAGCGCGCGACTTTTCATCACTCAAATATAACCATAATCCGCGAATTCCCATCGCCCCCTTTCCCCGGGACCGCTGCCCCCGGGTGCGCCTGGTGGTCCAAAATTCCGCAGAGTAGGAGCAAAAACGGCCATTTTTGCGCCTGGTGGTCCAAAATTTCACAGACCAGGCGCACCTGCTCCTACAAAACCTGCTGCCGGAGGGGTAGGAGGAAGTGGCCGAATGCTATGGGGGGGTGAAGTGCGGGAGACGTCCCATTCCGTGGGACGTCTCCCGCAAAAATGGCCGATTTTGCGGGTAACCTGCAAAATTTTGGGACGTCTCCCGCACGTCCTCCTCTAAATGCCCGCTCGCGAATTGCTGTCGGTGGAGCGTAGCGGAGACGGCATTCCCCCTGGAAGGGGGATGTCGCGCAGCGACAGGGGGTTGGAGAAGCGAATGCTCCGCAAAACGAAAAAAGTCAGGCGACAGCCTGACTTCTCGTTTTGTGGAGCATAGGAGAATCGAACTCCTGACCTTTTGAATGCCATTCAAACGCTCTACCAACTGAGCTAATACCCCGTTTCCCGTTTGGGATTACAAAGGTACTGCTTTTTTTGAAAACTGCAAGCGTTTTTCAATAAAATTGGGCGTATCTTTGTGTCATGAAACACAAGCTGGTGATTTTTGATCTGGACGGCACGCTCGTGGATACGATCGCAGACCTGGGCACTGCCGTCAATGTGGCGCTGGAAATGAGGAAGTTACCTCTGCATACGCTCGAAGAATACAGGAAAATGGTCGGAAACGGCGTCCGCAAGCTCGTGCAGCGGGCGATGCCGGAGCAGCTCCAGGGCGATGAAACGCTGCTGGACGCGCTGCTCGCCGACTTCATATCCTATTATATAGAACATATCGACGACAAGTCCGCTCCCTATCCGGGCGTCCCGGAACTGCTGGTTGAGCTGGACGCCGCCGGTTGCAAACTGGCCGTCGCCTCCAACAAATTCCAGTCGGGGGCGGAGAAGCTCGTCGGCCGCCTCTTCCCGCAGGTTCCTTTCGTCGCGGTGTGCGGCGGCGGGGACGGCCGGCCGCTCAAGCCGGACCCGGCCGTGATCCGCCAGATCTGCGACGCGGCGGGCGAGCCGCTGGAGCAGGCGCTGCTGGTGGGCGATTCCGGCACGGACATGGCCACGGCCCGGGTC
>JAFYZZ010000030.1 GCA_017548445.1 Bacteroidales bacterium
CTGGCGCACGTCCTGCTGGTCCCGGCGCCCCCGGCGCTCCCGGCGCTCCCGCCCAGGGTGCTCCCCAGGCCCGTCAGGCCCGTCCGGCCGGCGGTATGGGTATGATGATGAACAACGGCTTCGAGACCGTCCTCTGCGACGAGCTCATCCCGTATGTCGACGCCCACTTCCGCACGATCGCCAAGCGTGAGAGCCGTGCGATGGCCGGCCTGTCGATGGGCGGTATGGAGACGCACTCCATCACCCTCGCCCGTCCGGAGGTGTTCGCCTGGTTCGGCCTGCTGTCCGGCGGCACTTACAATCCGGATGAAATCGCAGCTGCCGGTCTGGACAACAAGTCCGTGAAGGGTATCTTCGTCGGCTGCGGCAGCAAGGAAGGTCCGGACCAGATCCGCAACGCCGCCAAGGCCCTGCAGGATGCCGGCTACAACGCCAAGGGATACGTCTCCGAGGGCACGGCCCACGAGTTCCTGACCTGGCGTCGCTGCCTCTATGAAATGGCCCCGATGCTCTTCAAGAAATAACGGAGCGCAGCATTCTCTTCCCGCCGGTCGTGATTTCACGGCCGGCGGGTTGTTTTTTAGGGCAGAATTGGGTACTTTTGCAAGAATCAACAAAAAGTTAGTAGCATTATGTCCTTGCACATTTCCGCCAAAAGCCAGGCGATGCCCGCGTCCGCCATCCGGAAGCTCGTGCCGCTTGCCGACGCCGCCAAGGCGCGGGGCGTCCACGTATATCACCTCAACGTCGGTGCGCCCGACATCAAATCGCCCGATTGCGCCCTCGCGGCGGTGGCCCGCAAATGCAAGGAGGCGCACCACCTCTCCTATACCAACTCCGCCGGCCTGATGGAACTCCGCGAGGGGATGGTCGAGAAATACTACAAGAAGATAGGCATCGACATCGAAGTGAGCGAACTGCTCGTGGACGTGGCCGGCAGCGAGGCCTTCGCCGTGGCGATGCAGATCGCGGCCGACCCGGGCGACGAAATCATCGTCGTGGAGCCCTTCTACACCAACTACCAGACCTTCGCCTACCTGAACGGAATCACCCTGAAGGTCGTCCCGACCGACATCCGCGAGGGCTTCCGGGTCCCCGACATCGACGCCTTCGAGAAGGTCGTCACCCCGCGCACCCGCGCCGTGCTCATCAGCAACCCCTGCAACCCTTCCGGCAAGCTCTTCACGAAGGACGAGATGCTCGCCATCGGTGACTTCTGCCGCCGGCACGACCTGTTCCTCATCTCCGACGAGGTATACCGCGAATTCTGCTACACCGACGAGCCGCACTTCTCCGCGATGAACATCCCCGGCTGCGAGCAGAACGTCATCCTGGCCGACTCCGTGTCCAAGCGCTACAACCTTTGCGGCGCCCGCATCGGCTGCATCGTCTCCCACAACAAGGAGGTGATGGCCACCGCGCTCAAGTTCGCCCAGTCCCGACTCTGCCCGCCCGTGCTGGGCCAGTGGGCCGCCATCGGCGCCCTGGACACCCCGCAAAGCTACTTCGACGAAGTGCGCGAGGAGTACATCCGCCGCCGCGACTGCGCCGTGAAGATGCTTAACGCCATTCCCGGCGTGTTCGCTCCCACCCCCTACGGCGCCTTCTACACCGTCGCCGAGCTGCCGGTGGAGGACGCCGAGGACTTCGTGCGCTGGATGCTGAACGAATTCCGGATCGACGGCGCCACCACGATGGTCACGCCCGCCGCTTCCTTCTACAAGACGCCCGGCGTGGGCCGCAACCACGTCCGCATCGCGTACGTGCTCGAAGTGCCGCAGCTCGAAAAGGCGCTGCACATCTTTGCCGAAGGACTCAAGGAATACCGGAAACTGCACTGACGATGGGTTGGCGTAAATTCTGCGGCTGGCTGCTGCGCACCCTGGGCTGGACGGCCGTCGAGCCGCTCCCCGAAGAGAAGAAATGCATCCTGCTGGGAGTCCCCCACACCACCGTATGGGACTTCTTCATTTCCTACCTCTATTTCAAGTCCATCGGCGGCGACGGCCTGTGTATGATCAAGAAGGAGATGTTCTTCCCGCCCCTGGGATGGATCCTGAAGGCGATGGGAGGCATCCCCGTGGACCGCAGCAACTCCGGCGCCCTGGTCCGCAGCCTGATTACCGAGATGAAGGAGCGCGACACCTTCTACCTCGCCATCGCCCCGGAAGGCACGCGCAAGCCCGTCAGACGCTGGAAGAGCGGCTACCACCTCATCGCGAAGGAAGCGGGCGTTCCCGTATACCTGGGCTATTTCGACTGGAAGCGCAAGCGCGTGGGACGCGGACAGAAGTTCGAACTGACCGACGATGCGGCGGCCGATACCCGCCGGATGCAGGAGATCTACGAATCGATGGACCTGGGGGCCCGCTACCCCGAGAAATACGTTACACACTGATGCGACACGACTTCAAGACCCTCGCCGACCTTTACGACTATGCTTCCCTGAAATACGCGCGCCGCACCGCGGCCGTCTTCACCGACGGCCAGTTGCCGTATACGTACGCGCAGTTCCGCGACGCCTGCGACAACCTCTCCAAAACCCTGTGCAACTTCGGCGTCGGCGCCTTCGACAAGGTGGCCATCCTGTCGGAGAACTCGCCCCACTGGAGCATCGCCTTCTTCGCCGTCACCGCCTACGGACGCATCGCCGTGCCGATGCTCAACGAACTGTCTTCCAGCGAGGTGGACAGCATCCTTGAGCATTCCGAGGCCAAGGCCTTGTTCGTGTCGCGCCGCCAATTCAAGAAAGTCAGCGAACAGGCGCTGGCGCGCCTCGCCCTCGTGATCGACATCGAAGACTTCAGCTTCATCAAGCACGACGACGACGCCTTCACCTGCGACGGCAAGGTCACCACGCCCAACCCGATGGACCTGGCCGCGCTCATCTATACCTCCGGAACCACCGGGGCGCCGAAGGGCGTGATGCTCAGCCACCGCAACTTCTGCGCGTCCGTGCTGGACTCCTGGTATGCCCAGAAGGAGACGCGCCGCTCCGTCTTCCTGTCCATCCTCCCGATGGCGCACACCTACGAGATGACCATCGGAATGCTCTATCCCTTCTCCGTTGGCGCGAAGGTCTGCTACCTGCGGCGCATCCCCACCCCCACCATCCTCATCCAGACGCTCGCCGAGATCCGCCCCACCACGATGCTTTCCGTTCCGCTCATCATCGAGAAGATGTACAAGAGCAGCATCGTGCCCACCATCCGCGGCAGCAAGTTCCTCAGCCATCTGCAGGAACACGCCCCGAGGCTGCTCTGCCTGCTTGTGGGATTCAAGCTGCGCAAGACCTTCGGCGGGCGGCTGCATTTCTTCGGTATCGGCGGTGCCAAGCTGGACCCCGATGTCGAGACCTTCCTGCACCGCGCCCGCTTCCCCTACGCCATCGGCTACGGCCTGACCGAAACGGCCCCGCTGGTGTGCGCCGCCCCGCCTTTCAAGACGCACGTCGGCACCACCGGCCCCGCCACGCACGGCGCCACCGTACGCCTGGAGAACATCAACCCCGAGACCGGCCTGGGCGAAGTGACCGTCAAGGGGCCCAACGTGATGATGGGTTATTATAAGGATTACGAGCGCACGCAGGCAGTCCTCAGCCGGGACGGCTGGTTCCGCACCGGCGACCTGGCCTGCATAGACAGCAAAGGCCGGTTCAGCATCCGCGGACGCCTCCGCAATATGATCGTGGGCGCCTCCGGCGAGAACATCTACCCCGAGGAGATCGAACACGTGATCAACAGTATGGACGGCATCGGCGAGAGCCTGGTCATCCAGCGGAACGGACGGCTGATCGCCCTCGTGAAGTTCGACGACAACGTCATCGACTGGAACCTCGAGGGCCAGGACAGGTTCATCGAGGATATGGAGCGCCGCCGCCAGGCCGTCCTGGATTTCGTGAACGGGAAAGTCAGCCGCTTCTCCAAGATCAAGGACGTCGAGATCCAGAAGGAGCCGTTCAGCAAGACCGCCACGCACAAGATCCGCCGCTTCCTGTACGAAAGGGGCGAGAAAAACGACAAGAAATAGCCTTTTTTATTCCTCCTCCGGGAACGCATCCGGGTCGATCCGGCCGCGGAAACTGATCTGCTCGCGGTTCTTGCTGCGTACCAGCAGGTCCGCCCGCCCGTTGTCGTGGACGGTCAGGGTATAGATGATGTAGTCCTCGCCGTTGTCGGTCGTCAGGGCGATGACCCGGCGGCCGCGGGCGTCCACGACGTCGGCGTACTCCTCGATGTCATCTTCGAAATTCAGCACCTTGCCGCCGCCGTAAGGCACCTGATAGGCGACGCCCACGTAGGGCAGGTGCGAACGGACCCTGCCGCCGTCCACAGTGAGCGTATAACTGTCACCGCCCACGTAACGGGCCGCGCCGCGGGTAGGATACATATGTTCCACGACGAGGGTGAAACGCTGGGTGTCCAGGCCCTGCCGGACCTGGTCCGCCACACGCGCGTCGTCCACGATGCCGCATCCGGCCACCGCCAGAACGGCTGCCATCAAGAATAATATGCAGTGTTTCATAAGCAGACGGTAATTATGGGTTAGCATCGCAAAATTAACAATCTTTTTGCAATTATGCCACCCTCCACGGCCCGTATCGCCGGGCGCACCCACCGTGCCGGAAGGATTTCGCCGAAGAAATCCGGCAGTTCGTCGAAAGATGCTATGAGTTCGTCGAAAGCACTGATTTTCAATCATTTCCGGCACGATAAATGCGATATCTACAGTCGAAAACGAACAAACAAACAAATCAAATATTAACAATTAAAAACAAAACAAAATGAAAAAGATTTCTTTACTCGCGGCAATCGCCATCGCATCGTTCTTCGCAGCCTCCGCCAACGCGGCCCAGGAAACCATCACCGACAGTGAAAAGATTTCGGGAATCATCAATGAGTGCTATCCTGAACTCAAGGACTACTATGACGCCGGTGTCATGAGCATCGAGTCCCTCACGGAAGAGACGCTCGGAGACGGTAGCACGAAGTACGACATCAAGTACAAGTTCGTCAAGAACTACTATGCCCAGTCCGAGATCGACGAGGTGCTCAAGGCTCAGTATCCGGACATCTATATGATGAGCAAGGCCGGCCTGCTGAAGGACATTTCCATCTACCGTTTCGTGGACAAGGCCACGGGGAATCTCCTCACCAACGTCGCCTACAACAGCACCGTCCCGCAGCGGGAAGCGGCGCCCCGGTTCGGAGGCTGGTTCCGTCGCAGAAGGTAATCTTCCAACAAAAAAAGAGGCCCGGCAATTGATGCTGGGCCTCTTTTTGTCTGGCGCGGTTGTGCGAAGGCGTTGTGGAGGGCGGAGCCGGAATTGGTTTTTCGAGCAACTGCACGAAAAATAATTCCGGGCCGCCCGCGAGGGGCAAAAGCTATACCCAAAGGTCCGCCAGGTCCAGGACCAGGCGTTCGGTCTTGTCCCAGCCCAGGCAGGGGTCGGTGATGGACTTGCCGTAAATGCCTTCGCCGGGCTTCTGGCAGCCGTCCACGAGATAGGATTCGATCATCAGGCCCTTTACCAGCGAATGGATCTCGTCGCTGTGCCGGGTGCTGTGCAGCACCTCCTTGGCGATGCGCACCTGCTCATCGTAACGTTTGCCGGAATTGCAGTGGTTCGTATCCACCAGCACGGCCGGATTCTCCAGGCCGCTCTCCCGGTACAGGTCAAACAGATGGGAAAGATCCTCGAAATGGTAATTGGGATGCATAATGCCGTGCGAATCCAGATAACCGCGCAGGATGGCGTGCGCATACGGATTCCCCTGGCTCTCCACCTCCCAGTTGCGATAGATGAAGGTATGGCTGCCCTGCGCCGCCCGGATGGCGTTCATCATCACGGAGAGGTTGCCTCCGGTCGGATTCTTCATCCCCACGGGCACGTCCAGGCCGCTGGCGGTCAGCCGATGCTGCTGGTCCTCCACGGAACGGGCACCCACGGCCACGTAGGAGAGGAGGTCGTCCACGAAACGATGATGCTCCGGATAGAGCATCTCGTCGGCACAGGAGAACCCCGACTCATTGATGGCCCGCATATGCAGCTTGCGGATGGAAATCAGACCCTTGAGCATATCCGACTGTCCCTGCGGGTTGGGCTGGTGCAGCATTCCCTTGTAGCCCGCACCGGTGGTACGCGGCTTGTTGGTATAGATCCGCGGCACGATCACGATCTTGTCCTTCACCTTTTCCTGCAGGCCGCGCAGACGCGAGATGTACTCGATGACCGCATCCTCGCGGTCGGCCGAACAGGGCCCGATCACGAGCAGGAGCTTGTCGCTCTCCCCGGAGAACACCTTCCGGATCTGCCTGTCGTTCTCCTGCTTGGCAAGCGCCCCCTCGGACGAGATGGGATACATCTCCTTAACCTCCTTGGGGATCAGCAGCTTGCGCTTGAAAATCATATTCATAGTTTCCTACTTTTTATCGAAAAAAGACCGTCTGTACGTGGACAGGCGCATCATCTCCTTCATCATTTCTTCATCCCCCGCATTCAGCGCGTCGCGCAGTTGGGTGAACTTGTCCAGGAACAGGTCCATCTGCTTCAGCAGCTCGTCCCGGTTGTCCAGGAAGAGTTCCGTCCACATATTCTCGTTGATGCGCGCGATGCGCGTGAGGTCGCGGAACGAGTCTCCCGTATATTCCGCCAGGTGCTCGGAATCCTTGCAGTCCATCAGCACCACGGCGATGCAGTGCGTGAGCTGCGACAGGAAGCCGATCATCTCGTCGTGCGCCTCGATCGACAGCACGGCGATGTGCCGGAAGCCCAGGATGCAGCCCAGCGTGCGCACCAGCTCGACTCCCTCCGGCGTGTTCCGCTCCGTGGGCGTGATGATGAAGTTGGCGTCTGCAAACACTTTGCAGTCGGCATATTCCACGCCCGAGCGCTCGCGTCCCGCCATCGGATGCGCTGGCACGAACTCCACGTCCGGGCGCAGCATTCCCTGCACCGCCGGGACCACCGCCCGCTTGACGCCGGTCACGTCCGTAATCACGGCACCCGGCTGGAAAAAGTCCTGATACTGGCGGACCCACTCCACGAAAGCCTTGGGATACAAGGCGAAGACCACGAGGTCGAACTGCGAGACATACTCGCGCGTGACGGCCGTCTGCCCGTGCGCGATGAAGCCGTGCTCCAGGGCATAATCTATCGTGGACTGGCGCCGGGCCAGCGCACCCACCTCGAAACCCAGCGAACTGAGTTTCTGGGCGTACGAGCCGCCGATCATACCCAGGCCCACGATGAGCACCCGCCGGTAATTGATGAATCCTTTCGTCATTCCGCCATCAGATAATCGGTGCCGAAGCGCAGCGCGAGCTGGTCGCACAACACCACGGACACCAGGGCCGTCACCACAGGGCAGATCCGCCGGACGATGGCCGGATCGTGCCGCCCGGCAAGGGCGAGTTCCACATCTTTTCCTTCCACGAAATCCACCGTCCGCTGCGGCCGGCTGATGGACGGCGTGGGCTTGACGGCCATATTGAAGATGACGGGCATCCCGTTGGAGATGCCTCCGTTGATACCGCCGTTGCGGTTGGTCGCCGTGACCACGCACCCGTCCTGCATCCGGAAGGGATCGTTGGCCTGCGAGCCGCGCAGGGCGGACAGGCCGAAGCCGTCGCCGAACTCGACGCCCTTGATGCCGCCGACGGCGAACACCGCGCGGGCGAGCACCCCTTCCAGCGAGTCGAACCAGGGTTCGCCCAAGCCCGCGGGCAAGCCGCAGATGCCGGTCTGGATGACGCCGCCCACCGAGTCGCCGTCCGCCTTCGCGGCCAGCACGGCCGCCTCGGCCTGCGCTTCCAGGTCGAGGATCAACGGGAAGCGGC
>JAFYZZ010000031.1 GCA_017548445.1 Bacteroidales bacterium
GCCACGATTACGGTCAAGACGAACGACGGCGGCTTCACGGCCGCCTGCGCAGTGACGGTCACGGCCCCCGGCATCGAGTTTGTCCCGATGGCGGCGTTGTCGAGACTGCCGGATATGAATATGGCCCGTTCGGACTTCGCGTTCTTCTCCGCCGGCGGCAACTATGTCGCGGTCGGCGGCCACACGAACAGCTTCTCCGTCACGAAGTCGGCCGAATACTTCGACGGCGAGGCGTGGCACGACATCACGCCGAACTATCCCCACGACATGGGCTTCTCCGTCAAGCTCCCTTCCGGCAAATGGATGATCGGCGGCGGCTGCTCCAACGGCGGCGGTGTCGGCCAGTCCATGGTCGTGGATATCTACGATCCCGCGACGAAGACCTTCTCCATCGGTCCCCAGACCACCCGTAACCGTGCGCTGCCGCACGCGGCGATGGTGGGCGGCGACGTGGTCGTGGCCGGCAACTGGTATACCGGCGACGCCATCGAGGCCCTGACCGCAGGTGCCGAGACCTTCTCGGCCATCGGTGAGGTCACCGAAGGACGCAACCGTCCTTATATCCTCCAGTGCTCCGCGGACGACGCGATGATCTTCGGCTCCTATGCCACGAGCGGAGGCTCGCCTGAGAACGCCGGCTATGTGGACTTCTACAAGGGCGGCGAGAGCTTCCTCCCGGAGATCTTCGAGAACTACAAGCCGCTGGGCACCCACGACAACTTCCACGCGGAGGACGCCCGTATCGCGGATTACTCCTACCTGATCCCGGTCGGAAAATACGCTTACAGCGGTTACTGGAACGAGGTCAAACTGGCCTATGTCAACGGCACGGACTTCTCGCTCCTGAAGACGGACGTCGCGGTCCCGGTCGAGCGGGACGGAGAGTCGATCTATTACCTGGGCTATGTCTTCGTGGACCGCACCCGGAAAGTGGCCTTCCTGCCTGCGAGCAACCTGAAGGGTTCGGACACGGTCTTCTACGTCCTGCGGGTCGATTATGAGGCCGCCCTGAGCGGCGGTGTGGCCCAGCTCAAGATGTACTATTCCGAGCCGGTGTCCTATATGTCCCCGGCCCCGGCCATGTTCTTCGAGCCGGACGGCACCATCGTCGCTGCCGGCGGTATCTCCAACTCGAACTACAGCCCTTACAAGGGGGTGTGCGCCATGAAGCCGTTCTAGCAGAGCGCTTCCATCGGGAAAGATTCCGGGCTCCGGCCCGGAATTTTTCGTATATTTGCGGCTATGGAAAAATTACTTGACCGCTTCCTCCGCTATGTAGCGGTGGACACCCAATCCAACGAGGAGAGCGAAAGCCAGCCCTCCGAAGCCAAAGAGTTGAACCTGCTGCGGATGCTGCGCGACGAGCTGCGCGCCCTCGGGGTCGATGCGACCCTGGACGAGTGGGGCTACGTGATGGCCACCATCCCGTCCAATATCGACAAGAAAGTTCCGGCCGTGGGCTTCATCGCCCACGTCGATACGGCGCCCGACGCGTCCGGCGCCAACGTCAAGCCGCAGATCATCGCGAACTACGATGGCTCCGACATCCCCCTCAAGGGCGTGCCGGGCCTCGCGCTGCGCCCTGCCGAATTCCCCGAGCTGCTCGCGCACAAGGGTGAGACGCTCATCACCACCGACGGCACCACGCTGCTCGGCGCCGACGACAAGGCCGGCGTGGCGGAGATCATGGACAGCGTCCAATATATTATGGCACACCCCGAGTTCAAGCACGGCGAGATCAAGATCGGCTTCACGCCCGACGAGGAGATCGGCCGCGGCGTCGTCAAGTTCGACGTGCCGAAGTTCGGTGCCGACTACGCCTACACGATGGACGGCGGCGAGGTGGGCGAGCTCGAGTTCGAGAATTTCAACGCCGCGGGCGCCAAGATCCGCATCCAGGGCTGCAACGTCCATCCCGGCTACGCCAAGGGCAAGATGAAGAACGCCATCCACATCGGCCAGGAACTGGACGCGATGCTGCCTGCGGACCAGCGTCCGGAGACCACGGAGGGCTACGAAGGCTTCTTCCACCTCATCAGCTTCAAGGGCGAGGTCGAGGAGGCGTCGCTGGCCTACATCATCCGCGACCACGACCGCGCCAAGTTCGAGGCCAAGAAGGCCCTGATGACCGGCGTGGTGGCCGCCATCAACGACAAATACGGCGCCGGCACGGCCGTGCTGGAGCTCAAGGACCAATACTATAATATGCGCGAGCAGGTGGAGCCGCACTACCACGTAGTCGAGAAGGCCGTCAAGGCGATGGAGCTCGCGGGCGTGAAACCGCTCATCCAGCCCATCCGCGGCGGCACCGACGGCGCCAACCTGTCCTTCCGCGGCCTGCCCTGCCCGAACATCTTCGCCGGCGGACTCAACTTCCACGGCAAGTTCGAGTGGGTGCCGGTCGAGAGCATGGAGAAGGCGGCATCCGTCATCCGGCACCTGATTTCGCTATACGCTGAATAATTTTTTCACTTTTTTTCGGAAAAGGTTTGCAAGTTTAAAAAAAGTGTGTACCTTTGCCGTCCCTTTCGATGAGGGAAACTTCAAAGAGAGGATTTGAGAGATCATTGACAATACTGAGAGAGATAACGAGGTAAGAAGTTAAAAAGAGATTATAGTCTGTATAAGAGTAACAAATTCGAGTTTTTTCGAGTTGCGAAATAGGGACTGCAATTTCATAAGGCAAAACGAGTAAAAATTTGAGACGTAAATGTCGCAAATGATTCACTTATAAAGTACGAGAAAGAGAACAAGAGCGAACGGAGGATGCCTTGGCTTCCAGAAGCGATGAAGGACGTGGTAAGCTGCGAAAAGCTCCGGGGATCTGCAAACAGGAATTGATCCGGAGATGTCCGAATGGGGGAACCCGGCGGGTTGAAGACCCGTCGCCGACTTTTAGTCGGAGCAGACGCAGGGAACTGAAACATCTTAGTACCTGCAGGAAAAGAAAGAAATATCGATTCCCAAAGTAGTGGCGATCGAAATGGGAAGAGCCTAAACCGGTGTCGTTACGGCGATGCCGGGGTTGTAGGACCAGTCACAAAGATCTTATTAGGAACCGGAACCGTCTGGAAAGTCGGTCCGCA
>JAFYZZ010000032.1 GCA_017548445.1 Bacteroidales bacterium
CGGGGCGCATCACCCCGCACGGGCGCGCCCTCGCGGCGATGCCCTGCCACCCGCGCATTGGGCAGATGCTCCTGGTGGCGGTCGGGCCGGGGATGACGGAGCTGGCGGCGGACATCGCGGCATTATTGGAAGAAAAGGACCCGCTGGCAGCCAGCGAAAACGACGCGGCCCTGACAACGCGCCTCGATGCCTTGCAGGAAGCCCGGAGAAGGACCCGCGGTGGCCGTTGGGGTCGGATTCTGCAAATCGCCGAGCAATACCGTAGGTTGGTGGCACCGAAAAAAGACCAAAATCGGATCCAGTCACCGTTCGCCGTCGGCGCCCTCCTCGCCCGGGCGTATCCCGAGCGGGTGGCCAAAGCGCGGGGCGACGGTCCGGGCCGCTTCCAGCTGGCTACGGGAGAACTGGCAGCCGTCAGCCCCGAGGACCCGCTGTCCGCCTGCGAGTGGCTCGCCGTGGCCAGCGTGAACATCCGTCCGGGAGGCGTGGGACGCATATTCCTTGCCGCACCGCTGGACCCCGAAGACGTCCCGGAACTCATCCGCACCCGCAACCGGGTGGCCTGGGACGGCAAGGCCGGAGCCGCCGTCGCACAGCGGGAAAGGCGCATCGGAGGCCTGCTGGTGGATGCCAAAACCCTCTCGGAAGGCGTCCGGGAGCAACTCACGCAGGCCATCTGCGAAGCCGCCCGCAAAGAAGGCACGGCTATGCTTGATTTCTCGGACGAGGTTGGCAACCTGCAGCGAAGGGTGGCCGCCGTGGCCGCCTGGCACCCGGAACTGGAACTGCCTGACCTCTCTACGGAAGCCGTGCTCCAAAGCGCCCCGCAGTGGCTGCCGCCTTTTGTAGGCCGCGCCACCACCGTCGCGGAACTGAAGAAGATCAACCTCACAGAAGCCCTCTGGACTCTGCTGAACTACGTACAGCAGCAGGCGGTGGAGCGCCTCGCGCCTTCGCACATTGCCGTGCCGACGGGCAGCCGCATCCGCGTGGAATACCGGCAGGGCGCCGAGGCCCCCGTACTGCGCGTTCGCCTGCAGGAATGCTTCGGCCTGCTGGACACCCCGCAGGTGGACGACGGCCGGCGCCCCGTGTTGATGGAACTCCTTTCCCCGGGCTACAAGCCCGTGCAGTTGACCTCCGACCTGCGGAGTTTCTGGTCGGACGCCTATTTCGAAGTCCGCAAGGAACTGCGCCGGCGCTATCCCCGGCACGCCTGGCCGGACAATCCCCTGGAAGCCGAGGCGGTACGGGGAGTAAGGAAAAAGGGATAAGGGGTTATACAAAATCTTTGTATCTTTGCGGGACTATGTACTACGTTTCCAAGATAATCCGCGTAGCGGCGAGCCACCGGCTCGAGGTGGACTACCCCACGAAGTGCGCCCGGCCCCACGGGCACAACTACGAGATCGAGGTCTTCTGCAAGGCCCCGGAACTCGATGCGAACGGGATGGTCGTGGACTTCAAGCTCATCAAGGAACGTGTCGTGGACCGCATCGACCACCGCGACCTGAACGAGGTCCTGCCCTTCAACCCCACCGCGGAGAACCTCGCCCGCTGGATCTGCGGACAAATCCCGAACTGCTACAAGGTCATCGTCAAGGAAACCTCCGACAACACAGCCATTTACGAACTATGATCAGCGAAGAGCAAGCCCGCCAGCACATCCGCGAACTGCTGGAATACATAGGCGAAGACCCGGACCGTCCGGGCCTGAAGGACACCCCCGACCGGATGATCCGGATGTTCGGCGAGATGTTCCGCGGCTACGACCCCGCCCAGGCGCCGGTCGTGACCACCTTCCCCAACGGACAGGACGGCATCATCTACGACGATATGGTGGTGGACACGGGTCCTTTCTACTCCGTGTGCGAGCACCACTGCCGCACCTTCTTCGGCGAATACTGGTTCGCCTACCTGCCCAACCCTAAAGGCCGCATCCTCGGCCTGAGCAAGATCGGACGCGTGGTGGACTATTGCGCCGCCCGCCTGCAGGTGCAGGAAAGGCTGGTGCACGACGTCGTGGAGCTGCTGACCGAAGCGCTCGGGACTGATAATCCCCCGCGCGGAATGGCGCTGATGATGCGCGGACGGCATATGTGCAAGGAGAGCCGCGGCGTGCGCAAGAGCGGCGTGATGACCTCGACCTATCTCACGGGGTCCTTCCGTTCCAACCCCCAGACGCGGGCCGAGTTCCTCTCCTACATCGACAAGTGCAATGTTTAAGGTCAAGAAGACGATGGAGGTGGCGGCGAGCCACCGGATTTCCTTCGCCGGCGGCACGCAGACGGAGCCGCTGCACGGGCACAACTGGAAGATTACCGTGTACTGCGCCGCGGAGGAACTGGACGCCGACGGGATGGTGGTGGACTTCTGCGACATCGAAAAGCGCATCTGCGGAGCCCTGGACCACGCCGACCTGAACGAGGTCCTGCCCTTCAATCCCACCACGGAGAACCTGGCCCGCTGGATTTGCGAGCAGATTCCGCAGTGCTATAAGGTGGAGGTGGAGGAGTCTCCGGGCAACGAGGCGTCCTACGAACGCTAGAGTTTGTAGTAACTCCCCAGGATTTTCGCAAACCAGCTCGGAGGCAGGAGTTTCTTGAGCGTCACCGACAGGCGCTGCTCCAGGGTCGAGATGACATACTGGTAGCGCGGACGCTTCTTCCGCACGATCTTCGCAATCTTTTCCGCCAGATACTCCGGTTTCAGACCGGTGGTTTCGTCGTGCTCGATGCTCGCGAGCGACTTGGCGTAAGTCTGGTAAACCTCGTAGGCCTCAGGTGCCGCGACGCTCTTGCGCTGCGCGGTGAAAGCCGTGGCGAAGTCGCCCGGCTCGATCACGACCACCTGGATGCCGAAGGCCTTCGTTTCCAGGCGCAGGGCCTCGCAGTAGCCCTCGATGGCGAACTTCGAGGCGGAGTACAGCCCCTGGAACGGGAGCCCCATCAGGCCGCCTATCGAACTGAAGCAGAGGATTTTGCCACCGCCCTGCCTGCGCATCACCGGCAGCACCCAGTGCAGGAAGCGCACCATTCCCATCCAGTTCACGTCCATCTGACGCTGCGCGTCCTCCAGCGAGCAGAACTCCAGCGGGCCGCCGATTCCCATCCCGGCATTGTTGATGAACACGTCGATGCGCCCTTCGGCCTCCACCACCTGGCGGACGGCCGCTTCGCAGTCTTCCGCCCGCTGGGCGTCAGCCTTGATGTAGGTGACGCCGGGCAGGAAGTCCGTCGCCTTGCGGTGGGTGCCATAAACCTTGTGACCGTCGGCACTGAGCCGCTCGGCCATCGCCCGGCCGAAGCCGGAGGTGATGCCGGTAATGAGGATAACCATATGTCCGTGAAGTTTTTAACCTTCGATGATGCCCATCTCGCGGAAGATCTTCGTGAGGACCTCCACGGCCTGGTCCACCTGCTCGATGCTGTGGGTGGCCATCAGCGCGAAGCGGATGAGCACGTCCTTCTCGGGCACGGCGGGCGCGATGACCGGGGTGATGAACACACCGGCCTCATAGGCCTTGGGAACGATGGCCATCGCCTTCATCGTGTCACGCACGAAGAGCGGGATGATCGGGGACTGGGTGTGCCCGGTGTCGAATCCGCGGGCCTTGAAGGCTTCCTGCGCGTGGCGGGTGACCTCCCAGAGGTGCTCGCGGCGCTCGGGTTCGTTGATCATAATGTCCAGCGCGGTGGATGCGGCGGCCACGGAAGCCGGCGTCATCGAGGCGCTGAAGATGAGCGAACGGGAATTATGCTTGAGGTATTCGATGACCTCGCGGTCGCCGGCGATGAAGCCGCCCAGCGAACCGAAACTCTTGGAGAAGGTGCCCATAATCAGGTCGGTCTCCTTCGTCAGGCCGAAGTGGCTGGCGGTGCCGGAACCGTTCTCGCCGATGACGCCCAGGCCGTGGGCGTCATCCACCATCACGGAAGCCTTGTATTTCTTGGCAAGTCTGACCAGGTCCGGGAGCGGAGCGATGTCGCCTTCCATCGAATACACGCCGTCCACGACGATCAGCTTCGGGGCGTTGCGCGGCGTGAGCCAGAGTTTCTTCTCCAGGTCGGCCATATCGTTGTGGCGGAACTTGCGCACCTCGCTGAAACTCAGGCGGCTGCCGTCGATGATGCAGGCGTGGTCCAGGGCGTCCAGGAAGACGAATCCGCCGCGGAAACCCAGACAGCCCACGACACCCAGGTTCACCTGGAAGCCGGTGCTGTAGGTAACGGCCTCTTCCTTGCCCACGAACTTCGCGAGCTTCGCCTCCAACTCCTCGTGCAGGTCCAGCGTGCCGTTGAGGAAACGGCTGCCGGAGCAGCTGGTGCCATATTTCTCTATAGCCTTGATGGCGGCCTCCTTGAGCCGGGGGTCGTCGGAAAGTCCGAGATAGGAATTGGAGCCGAACATCAGGACCTTGCTGCCGTCAGCCATCGTGACGAGGGGGTCCTGACCCGAGGAAATGGGGCGATAATAGGGATAAATCCCTGCAGCCTTTGCCTCTTCCGCGCGCTTGTCCTTGGCGCAGAGTTCATTCAAAATCTTCTTCATTCAGAGCGGTCTTGACTTTAGTACGGACTGCAAATATACACAAAATTCCTTTGATTCAACCGCTCGCGCGCGATTTAACGCGCGAGCCCGCACGCGGCGACGAAACCCGTGGACCAGGCCGCCTGGAGGTTGAATCCGCCCGTGACGGCGTCGACGTCCAGGGCTTCGCCGGCGAAGAAGAGACCGGGATGCGCCTTGGATTCCAGGGTGTTGATGTCGATGGCGTTCAGCGACACGCCACCGCAGGTCACGAACTCCTCCTTGAAGCGGGCGCGGCCCGCGACGGGGTATGCGTCGGCCGTGAGCACGGCGGCCAGCCGGGCCGCGCCC
>JAFYZZ010000033.1 GCA_017548445.1 Bacteroidales bacterium
CAACGTGAAGATGGACGACGACGGAACCCTCGAGGACGACCGCATCCAGTGCCGCCTTGAGGCAGACTTCCCCGTGGTTACAAAGGAAGAGGTGAACTACATGGACGTGGCTCCTAACCAGATGGCTTCGGTGGCCGCATCCCTCATCCCGTTCCTGGAGCACGACGACGCCCACCGCGCCCTCATGGGAGCCAACATGATGAGGCAGGCCGTCCCGCTCCTTTCCCCGGAAGCCCCTATCGTGGGTACCGGCCTTGAGGAGAGGGTCTGCATCGACTCCAGGACCCAGTACATCGCTGAGCGTAAGGGTGAAGTCACCTACGTGGACGCCAACGAGATCCGCATCAAGTACGAGCGCACCGACGACGAGAACTTCGTGAGCTTCGCTCCCGCCGAGACCGTTTACCGCCTCCCCATCTACAGGAGGACCAACCAGAGCACTACCGTAATGCTCAAGCCCATCGTCCGCAAGGGCGACACCGTCGTCGGCGGACAGGTCCTCACCGAGGGCTACGCCACCCAGGACGGCGAGCTTGCGCTCGGCCGCAACCTCATGGTGGCCTTCATGCCCTGGAAGGGATACAACTACGAGGACGCCATCGTCCTTTCCGAGGAGATGGTCAAGTGGGACATCCTCACTTCCGTGCACGTGGACGAGTACCTCACCGAGGTTCGCGACACCAAGCGCGGCATGGAGGAGCTCACCTCCGACATCCCGAACATCAGCGAGGACGCGACCAAGGACCTCGACGAGAACGGCATCGTACGCATCGGCGCGCACATCGAGCCGGGCGACATCCTCATAGGCAAGATCACGCCTAAGGGCGAGAGCGATCCGTCCCCGGAGGAGAAACTCCTCAAGGCCATCTTCGGCGACAAGGCCGGCGACGTGAAGGACGCTTCCCTCAAGGCCAATCCTTCCCTGAGCGGCACCGTCGTCAAGACAGCCCTCTACGCCAAGCTGTCCAAGGAAACCGGCAAGCGCGGCCAGAGCCGCAACGACCAGAAGACGCGTCTGGAGATGCGCCAGGCCGAGTTCGACCGCAAGGCCGAGAAACTCTACGCCGACTTCATCCAGAAGCTCGTCGTCCTGACGAAGAACCGCAAGAGCGCCGGCATCTCCGACCTCTACGGGGTGGAAATCATCCCCAAGGACAAGAAGATCACCGCCGAGATGCTCAAGGGCATCGACTATACGAACATCACCTCGGGCAAGTGGACCACCGACAAGGAGGCCAACGCCCTCATCCGCGACCTCATCAACAACTACTGCATCGCCCTCAAGTCCGAGCAGGCGGTCTGCAAGCGTGAGATGGACAAGATCAAGGTGGGCGACGAACTGCCCAACGGCGTGATGCAGCTCGCCAAGGTGTACATCGCCAAGAAGCGCAAGATCACCGTCGGTGACAAGATGGCCGGCCGTCACGGCAACAAGGGCATCGTCGCCAAGATCGTGCGCCAGGAGGATATGCCGTTCCTCGAGGACGGCACCCCCGTGGACATCGTGCTCAACCCGCTCGGCGTGCCTTCCCGTATGAACCTCGGCCAGATTTACGAGACCGTGCTCGGATGGGCCGGTTCCCGCCTGGGCCTGAAGTTCAGCACCCCGATCTTCGACGGTGCCAGCATCGACGAGATCTGCAAGTACACGGACAAGGCAGGCGTACCCCGCTTCGGCAAGACGATGCTGCGCGACGGCGGCACCGGCGACTACTTCGACCAGCCCGCGACCGTGGGTGTCATCTATATGATCAAGCTCGGCCATATGGTCGACGACAAGATGCACGCCCGTTCCATCGGTCCGTACTCCCTCATCACCCAGCAGCCGCTCGGCGGCAAGGCCCAGTTTGGCGGCCAGCGCTTCGGTGAGATGGAAGTCTGGGCGCTCGAAGCGTTCGGCGCGGCCAACGCCCTGCAGGAGATCCTCACCGTCAAGTCCGACGACGTCGTCGGACGGGCGAAGACCTACGAAGCCATCGTCAAGGGCGATCCGATGCCGCCCGCAGGCATCCCCGAGTCCCTCAACGTGCTCCTCCACGAACTCCGTGGCCTGGGCCTCAAGGTTACTTTGGACTAATTGCTTGAACGAAACGTAATATGCCTACTTTCAATAACAGAGACAACAAGGTAAAGAGCAACTTCCAGACGATCAGCATCTCGCTCGCGTCGCCGGAGGACATCACCGAACGTTCGTGCGGCGAGGTCCTCAAGCCCGAGACCGTCAACTACCGGACCTACAAGCCCGAGCGTGACGGACTCTTCTGCGAGAAGATCTTCGGTCCCACCAAGGATTACGAGTGCTACTGCGGCAAGTACAAGAGGATCCGCTATCGCGGCATCGTCTGCGACCGCTGCAACGTCGAGGTCACCGAGAAGAAGGTTCGCCGCGAGCGGATGGGCCACATCGCCCTCACCGTTCCGGTGGCCCACATCTGGTACTTCAAGTCCGCGCCCAACAAGATTTCCGCGCTCCTCGGCCTCCCGGCCAAGAAGCTCGAATCCGTGATCTACTACGAGAAGTACATCGTGGTGCGTCCGGGCGCCAGCGAACTGCCGAAGATGGAGCTCCTCTCCGAGGACGAGTATCTCGACGCCCTGGCCCGCATCCCGGGCAACGAGAACCTGCCGGACAGCGATCCGGACAAGTTCGTCGCCAAGATGGGTGCCGAGGGTATCTACGACCTCCTCAAGGAGATCGACGTCGAGCAACTCGGCAAGGAATTGCGCCAGCGGATGCTCGTCGAGAGCTCCCAGCAGCGCAAGGTCGAGATCCTGAAGCGCCTCCAGGTGGTCAAGTGGTTCCAGGAGTCCAAGGGCGTGAACCGTCCCGAGTGGATGGTGATGAAGGTCATTCCGGTCATCCCGCCGGATCTCCGCCCGCTCGTCCCCCTCGACGGCGGACGCTTCGCGACCTCCGACCTGAACGACCTCTACCGCCGCGTAATCATCCGTAACAACCGCCTCAAGAAGCTCATCGAGATCAAGGCCCCCGAGGTGATCCTGCGCAACGAGAAGCGTATGCTCCAGGAAGCCGTCGATTCCCTTTTCGACAACTCCAAGAAGTCTTCCGCAGTCAAGAGCGAGACCAACCGGGCTCTCAAGAGCCTGTCCGACTCGCTCAAGGGCAAGCAGGGCCGCTTCCGCCAGAACCTCCTCGGCAAGCGCGTGGACTACTCCGCCCGAAGCGTCATCGTCGTGGGTCCGGAGCTGAATATGCACGAGTGCGGTCTGCCGAAGTTTATGGCTGCCGAGCTGTACAAGCCGTTCATCATCCGCAAGCTCATCGAGCGCGGTATCGTCAAGACGGTCAAGTCCGCCAAGAAGATCGTGGACCGCAAGGACCCGGTCATCTGGGACATCCTCGAGAACGTGATGAAGGGCCACCCCGTGCTCCTCAACCGTGCACCTACCCTGCACCGCCTCGGTATCCAGGCCTTCCAGCCGCGGATGATCGAAGGCAAGGCCATCCAGCTGCACCCGCTCGCCTGTACGGCTTTCAACGCCGACTTCGACGGCGACCAGATGGCTGTCCACCTTCCGCTCGGCAACGCCGCCATTATGGAGGCGCAGCTGCTGATGCTCGGTTCGCAGAACATCCTCAACCCGGCCAACGGAGCCCCGATCACGGTACCGTCCCAGGATATGGTCCTCGGTCTGTACTACATCACCAAGATCCGTCCGGGCGCCAAGGGTGAAGGCAAGTGCTTCTACTCCCCCGAGGAGGTGATCGTGGCCTACAACGAGAAGGCCATCGATATGCACGCCAGGATCAAGGTCCGCCTCGTCGTGGACAAGCAGGACCCGTCCAAGGGCGAGCAGCTCGTCGAGACCACCGCCGGCCGCATCATCGTGAACCAGTACGTTCCGGACGAAGTCCCTTACGTGAACGAGGTGCTCGGCAAGAAGGCGCTGCGCAAGATCATCACCGACGTCATCAAGCACACCGGCGTGACGCGCACGGCGCAGTTCCTCGACGACATCAAGAACCTCGGTTACGACCAGGCGTTCCGCGCGGGCATCTCCTTCAACCTCGGCGACGTGCTCGTCCCGGCGGAGAAGTCCTCGCTCGTGGAAGATGCCTATAAGCAGGTTGCCGCCATCCGCGACGACTATGATATGGGCTACATCACGAACAACGAGCGTTACAACAGGGTCATCGACCTCTGGTCCGCCGTCGACAACCGCCTGACCGGCATCGTCACGAAGCAGATCTCCGCCGACCAGCAGGGATTCAACCCCGTGTATATGATGCTGGATTCCGGCGCCCGTGGTTCCACCACCCAGATCAAGCAGCTCTGCGGTATGCGAGGCCTGATGGCCAAGCCGCAGAAGGCCGGCGCCTCCGGGGCGGACATCATCGAGAACCCGATCGTGTCCAACCTGAAGGAGGGTATGACCGTGCTCGAGTACTTCATCTCCACGCACGGCGCCCGCAAGGGTCTGGCCGACACCGCCCTCAAGACGGCCGACGCCGGTTACCTGACGAGGCGTCTGGTGGACGTGTCGCACGACGTCATCATCACCGAGGAAGACTGCGGCACGCTCCGCGGCCTCATCGCCACGGCCATCAAGAACAAGGACGAGGTCGTGGAGTCCCTCGGCGAGAGGATCCTCGGCCGTACCTCCGTGCACGACATCTTCAACCCGCTGACCGGCGAGCTCATCATCAAGGCCGGCGAGGAGATCCGTGAAAAGGAGGCCGACCTGATCGACTCCCTGCCCATCGAGCAGGTGGAGATCCGTTCGGTGCTCACCTGCGAGAGCCGCAAGGGCGTCTGCGCCAAGTGCTACGGACGCAACCTCGCCACCTCCAGGATGGTCGAGAAGGGCGAAGTGGTCGGCGTCATCGCCGCCCAGTCCATCGGTGAGCCGGGTACGCAGCTGACGCTCCGTACCTTCCACGTCGGTGGTACCGCCTCCTCCTCTGCGGCCGACTCCTCCATCGAGTCCAAGTACGACGGCATCCTCAAATTCGAGGAACTCCGCACCATCGACCGCGTCGCGGACGACGGACAGGTGCAGACCGTCGTGGTGAGCCGTATGACCGAGCTCCGCATTATGGACGAGAACACCGGCATCACTTTCTCCCAGTACGACGTGCCTTACGGCGCCGTGCTGTACAAGAAGGACGGCGACAAGGTCACCAAGGGCGACCTGATCTGCGACTGGGATGCCTACAACGCCACCACCATCGTCGAGACGGCCGGTACGGTCCGCTTCGAGAATATGCTCGAGGGCGTCACCTTCCAGAAGGACGCCGCCGACGAATTCTCCGTCAGCACCGACAAGGTCATCATCGAGTCCAAGGACAAGACCAAGAGCCCCGCGCTGCACATCGTGAACGAGAGCGGCGAGAGCATCAAGGTGTTCAACCTGCCCGTGGGCGCGCACGTGATGCCTGAGAACGGCAGCACCGTCAAGGTGGGTGACGTGATTATGAAGATCCCCCGCGCCGCCGGCAAGGCCAGCGATATCACCGGCGGTCTGCCGCGCGTGACGGAACTCTTCGAGGCCCGCAACCCGTCCAACCCCGCCATCCTCTCCGAGATCAACGGCGAGGTGGTGATGGGCAAGGTCAAGCGCGGCAACCGCGAGATCTCCGTCCGCAACAAGTCCGGCGTGGAGAAGCACTACCTCGTGCCGCTGACCAAGCAGATCCTCGTCCAGGAGAACGACTACGTCAAGGCGGGCACCCCGCTTTCCGACGGCGGCGTCTCCCCGAGCGACATCCTGTCCATCCTCGGACCGGTCAAGGCGCAGGAGTACATCGTCAACGAGGTACAGGCCGTGTACCGCCTCCAGGGCGTGAAGATCAACGACAAGCACTTCGAGATCATCGTCCGCCAGATGATGCGCAAGGTGGAGATCACCTATCCTGGCGACACCGAGTTCCTCACCGAGGAAATGGTGGACAAGTGGCGCTTTATGGACGTGAACGACAAGATCTTCGGCAAGTACAAGATCCTCAACCCCGGCGGTTCGCAGAAGTTTGAGGAAGGCGACATCATCGGAGCCCGCGAGATGCGCAGCGAGAACGCTTCGCTGGAGCGTCAGGGTCTCCCGCTGATGTCCGTCCGTCCCACTCAGCCCGCTACGGCACGCCTGATGCTCCAGGGCATCACCCGCGCCGCCCTCAAGACCGACAGCTTCATCTCCGCAGCCTCCTTCCAGGAGACCACCAAGGTGCTCAGCGAAGCCGCCATCCGCGGCCGCGTGGACTACCTCGAGGGCCTGAAGGAAAACGTCATCTGCGGACACCTGATCCCTGCCGGAACGGGCCTGAAGAACTACCAGGACATCATCGTCGGCCGCAAGGACGAGATGACCCAGGAACTGAACGACCTGTAGCAGATCCGAGCCTCTTTACCAGGACTGCCGACCCGAAAGGGCCGGCAGTCTTCTTTTTTTTCTTATCTTTGGGGTATGGAAGAACTGCTGAACGAACTGATCACGCTGGTGCGGCGCACCGTCTTCCCCGAATACCTGGGGCAGGAAGACCGGGCGCTGGACCTGCTGCGCATCCGCGGCCTCGTCCGCAAGATCTCGGACGAAAGGCGCGCCGACGCTTTCCTGGAACGCATCCCGGAAGTTACCCGCCTGCTGCATACCGACGTGGAGGCCATCGCCGACAACGATCCCGCCGTGGAGGACCGCACGGAAATCGTGCTCTGTTATCCCGGCATCCGGGTGATGCTGCACTACCGCACCGCGCACGAACTGCTGCTGCTCGGCGTTCCAGTGGCACCGCGCCTCCTGACGGAGATGGCCCACTCGGCCACCGGCATCGACATCCACCCCGGCGCGGTGATCGGCGAGTATTTCGCCATCGACCACGGCACGGGTATCGTCGTGGGCGCCACGACTGTGATCGGGAACCACGTGATGCTCTATCAGGGCGTGACCCTCGGCGCCAAGAACTTCAAATACGACCCCGACGGCCGTCCGATCGACGAGCCGCGCCACCCTATCCTGGAAGACAACGTGACCGTTTATGCCAATACCACCATCCTCGGGCGCGTACGCATCGGCCACGACACCGTGGTCGGCGGCAACGTGTGGCTCACCCACGACGTCCCGCCCCGTTCGCGCATCTTGCAGACCCGCGCAGTCGAGCAGCCACTGTTTACCGACGGAGCAGGCATCTAGCCTGCTCCATTCCGTTTATTTGAAGACCTTCTGGACGAAGGCGCTGAGGCTGCGGCGCCAGACCTGCCATTCGTGGCCGCCGGGGTAGGTCTCGTAGAAGACGTTATCGTAGCCGAGCGCGTTCAGCTGGTCCACGAAGTCCTTGGTACCGCCGAGCCGGTTGTCCTGCTCGCCGCAGGAAATGTAGAACAGGTCCAGTTTGTTGTACCTGACGGGGTTGGAGATGAGGCCGGGCATCTGCGCTTCGGGATCGAAGGCTGCCTGCCCGGCACCGGTGCCGCCCAACAGGCCGGAGGAGAAGATGCCGATGTTGGCGAAGACATCCACGTTGCGCAGGCCGATGTAGAAAGACTGGCCGCCGCCCATCGACAGGCCCGCCACCGCACGGCTTTCACGCTTCTTGATCACATTATAGTGACTCTCGATGAAGGGCACGATGTCCGCCACCATCGAATCGTAGTTGTCAAAGCCGCTCGGATACTGCTTGATGTCCGTCTTGACAGGAATCTGGAGTTCCGGGGAGCCATACTGGTTTGGATTGCCGTTCGGCATCACCACCAGCATCGGCACGGCCTTGCCCTGCTCGATGAGGTTGTCGAGAATCTGGACGGCGCGGCCGAGGACGGACCAGGCGTCTTCGTCACCGCCGCCGCCGTGCAGCAGATAGAGGACAGGGTACTTCGTCTTCTTGTTCTTCGGGTCATAGCCATAGGGGGTGTAGACGGTCATACGGCGCTCCATATCATTGGTACCGGAATAGTACCAGACGTGCTGCACGTTGCCCCGGTGGTTGGCTTCCTTGTACAGGTCGGCATAGTCGCCGTCCGCGATAAAGACGTTCGAGAAGCGGGACACGTCGCGCTGGACGATGATATTGGCGGGGTCGAGCACCGAAACCCCGTCCACGACGTAATTATAGGTATAGAGCTCGGGAACGGGCCGGGGCAGGGTGATGGACCAGACGCCCCCGTCACCCTTGGTCATAGCCTGGGTCCCCGCCCAGGAGGTCTGAATGTTGACCACCGTGGCATAGTTGGCGGAAAGGCGGAAGGTGACCGACTCCGCGGTCAGCTCCGGAGAGACCACCTGCTGGCGGCCGGGGCCTCCCTGCGCATACAGGCTTCCGGCGGAAAGCACCAGAAGGAAGAGAAGGAGTAACTTGACTGATTTCATAAGATATTGGATTAGTGAGTGTTATCGAACCGGCACGGCGTGGGTGTTCTTGACTTCACCCATCACGAAGGAGCTGTTAAGCCCGCCGATGCAGTCCAGCTCGCCGAGGATCCGCAGGACGAACTGCTGGTACTCCTTCATACTGGACACATAGACCTTCAGGAGGAAGTCGTAATCTCCTGATATATTGTAACATTCTCCTACCTCGTCCATCGTCTGCACGGCGTCCATCAGGCGCCGGGCGTTTTCGAAGGTGTGCTGCTTCATCTTGATGTAACAGAACGCGATGAACGAGCAGTCCAGCTTCTCTGCGTCCAGCACGGCCACGTAGCCCTTGATGTAGCCCTGCTCCTGCAGGCGCTTGATACGCTCATACACCGGCGTGGGCGACAGGTGCACGCGCGCGGCCACCTGTTTGTTGGTCAGCCCGGCATCCTCCTGCAGGATGCGCAGGATGGCGATGTCGGTATTGTCAAGTCCGCTCATAAGGCAAAAAGAATAAAAATCTGTCCGCTCTGGAAAAACATCTCCAGTTTAGATAATTCACAACAATATCCCTGTAAAGTTAGATATAATCTCCAAAATTTACAAAGTATTTGGAATTAATATCTACTCCCCCGACCTTTGCAAAAAGAAAAAACAAAAACAAAAGATACTATGAGCACGAAGAATTACCACGTTGAAACGCTGGCCATCCACGTAGGCCAGGAAACTCCCGATCCCGCATCCGATTCCCGCGCCGTCCCCATCTACCAGACGACCTCCTATGTCTTCCGCAACAGCCAGCACGCCGCCGACCGCTTCGGCCTGCGCGACCCCGGCAACATCTACGGCCGCCTGACCAACTCCACCCAGGCCGTCTTCGAGGAGCGCGTGGCTGCGCTGGAAGGCGGCGTGGCGGGCCTCGCCGTCGCCTCCGGCGCCGCAGCGATTACCTATGCCCTGCAGAATGTCCTGCAGCAGGGGGACCATATCATCGCGGCCGACAACCTCTACGGCGGCAGTTTCAACCTCATCACCCACACCCTCACCACGCAGGGAATCGAGAATACCATTCTGAACGTCAACGACTTGCAGGCCCTGGAAGCCGCCATCCGGCCCAACACCAAGGTCATCTACGCCGAGACTTTCGGCAATCCCAACTCCGATGTGGCCGATTTCGAAGGCATCGCCGCCGTGGCCCACAGGCACAACATCGTCTTCATCGTGGACAACACCTTCGCCCCCATCCTCATCCGCCCGCTGGAGCACGGCGCCGACATTGTGGTCCACTCCGCCACCAAGTTCATCGGCGGCCACGGCAGCTCGCTCGGCGGCGTAATCGTAGACGGCGGCAAGTTCGACTGGAAGGCGAACGCCGACAAATATCCCACGCTCGGCAAACCCGACCCCAGCTATCACGGCGCCGTTTTCGCCGACGTGGCCGGGCCGGCCGCCTTCGTCACGCGCATCCGGGCCGTCCTGCTGCGCGACACCGGCGCGGCCATCAGCCCCTTCAACGCGTGGATCCTGCTGCAGGGCGTCGAATCCTTGCCGCTGCGCATCGAGCGCCACACGCAGAACGCCCTCAAGGTCGTCGATTACCTCTCCAAACACCCCAAGGTGGCGAAGGTCAACCATCCGGCGCTCCCGGAACACCACGACCACGCCCTCTACTGTCGCTATTTCCCGAACGGAGCCGGTTCCATCTTCACCTTCGAGATCAAGGGCACCCAGGAAGACGCGTGGCGCTTCATCGACCGCCTGCAGATCTTCTCCCTGCTGGCCAACGTGGCGGACGTCAAGAGCCTGGTCATCCATCCCTACACCACCACGCACTCGCAGCTCAGCCCTGAAGAACTCGCCGAACAGCACATCACCCCCACCACCATCCGTCTTTCCATCGGCGTCGAGCACATCGACGACATCCTGGCGGACCTGGAGCAGGCATTTAATTAATTTTAAAAAGTTGTATCTTTACACTATGATATATCAGAACCTCACCGACCTCATCGGAAACACCCCGTTGCTGGAGGTCAGCGGCCTGGAAGGCCAGCAGGCGCGCATCGCGCTCAAACTCGAACGGAACAACCCGGGCGGCAGCGTCAAGGACCGTATCGCCCTCGCAATGATAGAAGACGCCGAGCAGAACGGCGTCCTGAAACCCGGCGCCACCATCGTGGAGCCCACCAGCGGCAACACCGGCATCGGTCTGGCGTGGGTGGCCCGTGCCAAGGGCTACAAGACCATCCTCACGATGCCCGACACGATGAGCGTCGAGCGCAGGAACCTGCTCAAGGCCTTCGGAGCCACCATCGAACTCACCCCCGGCGCAGAAGGGATGAAGGGTGCCATCGCCAAGGCGGAACAGATCCGCGCGAACACGCCCGGCGCCGTGATCCTCGGACAGTTCACCAATCCTGCCAATCCGGCCGCCCACGAACGGACCACCGCTCAGGAAATCTGGCGCGACACCGACGGGCAGGTGGACGTGTTCGTGGCCGGCATCGGCACGGGCGGCACCGTCAGCGGCACCGGTAAAGGCCTGAAGGCGCACAAGCCCGAGGTGCAGGTCTTCGGCGTGGAGCCCGCCTCCTCCGCCGTCATCACCACCGGCGTTCCCGGCAAGCACAAGATCCAGGGAATCGGAGCCGGCTTCGTTCCGCAGACCTTCCTGCAGGAGTATGTGGATCAGGTACTTACGGTCACTGACGACGACGCCTTCGAGGGCGCCCGCCTGCTTGCCGACCGGCTCGGCCTGCTCGTGGGCATTTCCTCCGGAGCCGCCTTCAGTGCCGCCTACGCCCTTGCAAAAAAGCCCGAGAACCAGGGCAAACTGATCGTCGCCTTGCTGCCCGATACCGGCGAACGCTATCTGTCTACCCCGCTTTTTGAAAAATAAAAATGTGTATCTTTGGGGGAAAGTAGCGTTTACCTGATGAAGCCGTTCCCCTCTATCGAAATTGTTCCGCCCCTCAAGGGTATCACCAAAGCTGAACTCCTCGGCAGCATCGAGCCGCTGATGGAGTTCGGCCCGCGTTATATCAACGTCACCTGCCACCGCGACGAGTACGAGTTCCGGCAGGAGGCTGACGGCAGCTACACGCGGCATCTGCTGCGCAAGCGCATCAGCCAGCCGGCCGTGTGCGCCGCCGTCCAGGCGGCTTTTCCCGACGTGGAAGTGGTGCCGCACCTGATCTGCGGAGGCGCCAGCGCCGACCTCATCGAATCGCAGCTGCAGGACTTCAAGTTTATGGGCATCCGCAACATCCTGGTGCTGCGGGGCGACGCCATTCCGGGCGAAAAGCGTTTCACGCCCGAGCCGGACGGTTACGCGCACGCCGACGAACTCATCGCGGCCATCCGTCGCTTCGAGCAGGCGAACGGCGGGAAGCGCATTTTCACGCTCGGCGTAGGCGGCTACCCGGAAAAGCATTTCGAGTCGCCCAACCTCGACACGGACATCCAATACCTCAAGCAGAAAGTGGACGCCGGCGCCGACCAGATCATCACCCAGCTGTTCTTCGACAACGCCGTCTTCTACGATTTCGTGGACCGCTGCCGCGCTGCAGGCATCACCGTCCCCATCGTCCCGGGGCTCAAGCCCCTTTCCTCCGCCCGGCAGGTGGACCTGCTGCCCGAGAGTTTCTCCATCGACATCCCGCTGGAACTGACCGCGGAGATTGCCGCGCATCCCGAGTCCGCCTACGAAATCGGCACGCAGTGGTGCAAGGCGCAATGCCGCGACCTGCTCGCGCACGGCGTGGGCGAAATCCACTTCTACACGATGGGACGCAGCGAAAACGTCATCAGCGTGCTCAAGGACTGCTTCTGATGGGTTCCCTGCAGCAAGCGTTCGCCGAAAGGATCCTGATCCTGGACGGGGCGATGGGCACGATGCTCCAGCGCCACGGCCTGTCCGGCAACAACGAGACCTTCAATCTTTCCCACCCCGACGTCGTCCGGCATATTCACCGGGCGTACATCGAAGCCGGTGCGGACATCCTCAGCACCAACACCTTCAGCGCCAACGCCATCTCGCAGGCGGACTACGGTCTGTCCGGGCGCGCAGGAGAGTTCGCCCGGGCGGGCGCCGCACTGGCCCGGGCCGAAGCCGACGCCACCCCCCGGAAGGTCTGGGTGGCCGGTTCGCTCGGCCCCACCGGCAAGTCGCTTACCCTCCCCCAGGACCTTTCCAACCCGGCCTGGCGCGCCTACGGTTTCGACGAGATGGCGGCCGCCTATGCCGGGCAGGTCCGCGGCCTGCTGGAAGGCGGCGTGGACGC
>JAFYZZ010000034.1 GCA_017548445.1 Bacteroidales bacterium
TCTTGGCTACATCTTGGCTACATTTTCGACAAACCTTGAAAAAGACGCGAAAGACTGAAACGGCTAAAGCATTGATTTACAGGGTGTGCCTTTTTCATCCTTTTCCACCCTCACCCACAAAAGAAGTCCGCTTGGCACCTCTGAAAACGCCTCTGCAATGCTGCAGGGGCGTTTTCTTTCCATTTTCAATCGCAGGTCAGGAAGAAAGTGAGGTGGTAGGGCCTGTCGCCGTCGATCGTATACTGGGGGAGGGTGCGCTGGCCCCAGGTGTCGATGCCGCCCACGCCGTGGACATTGAGGTCGACGTTCAGGTTCACAAAGCGGCCCCGCCGGATCTCAAAGGGGTGGGCGGCCTGTTCCAAATCTTCCTCGCCGTAATCCCAGGCTCGGATGCACAAGGGCTGGCAGCCCTCGATGCGGAGGCTCTTTTCCCCGTTGGAGATGCGGAACCACCGGACATCCGTACGACAGCCATTGTCCTGAGGATGAATGTATTCGGTCTCGTATTCGGAGAGAGGCGTCCGATAGCGTCCCAGGAAGGCGCCGCGCTTGCGGTCGGGATAGTTCTCCCAGGGGCCCCGGCCATAGTACTCTATGTCGGTATAGTCGGCGGGGATACGCATCCGCATACCGAATTTCGGTATCACGGGTCTGCCGGTCCCTGTCGGAAGATAATCCAGGTCGACCTGGATACGGTGCCCGCTGAGAACGGTGTAATGCACGGTGACATCCGTGACATCCTTCCAGACGGCCGTGCGACGGGCGAAGTTCGCCGCGTGCTGGTTGTCGTTCTCCGGCTTCCAGAAATAGGGCTCGAGGGGGCCGGTCAGCATTTCCCGGCCATCGACGATCCACGAAGTGAGCGCGTTCCCTTCGACGGTGACACCCTTGGCGGAAGTGCCGGCCGCGGGCGGGAGCGCGTCAGGAAAGACATACGGGGAGAGCACGAACTGCTCCCGGGCGACGGCGAAGCCTTTCGGCGCCCAGGGCCTGTCCTCTTTCAGGCAGGCGGCCACGTTCAGCAGACGCTCGCCGTCGACGGTGACCGTATCGCAGACGATGTCATACTCGCCGGGATCCGTGAAGCTGTCGCGGTTGATGATGCGCAGGCGCCCTCCGTCCAGTTCGAAGGCCAGCGGCTGATACACGTGCTGCACTTCATAGTAATGGGGATGCGGCCTGCGGTCCGGCCCGACGAGTCCGTTGATGCAGAATGCACCGTCGTTCGGTTTGTCTCCGAAGTCGCCGCCGTATGCGAAATAGCTCACGCCATTCTCCGTCTTCAGGATTCCCTGGTCCACCCAGTCCCAGATGGCGGCTCCGGCGATGCTTTCGTCGGCATAGATGACATCCCAGTATTCCTGGAAGTTGCCCACGGAGTTGCCCATCGCGTGGGCGTATTCCCGCATCAGGAAGGGCCGGTCGGTGATTCTCTGCGCCTCCGTACGCAACCTTTCCGGCGTGAGGTAACTGTCGTCATAGAGGGCCGAGTAACGCCGGTCGGTATCGCAGAACGGCAGTCTGGTGCTGTCCAGTGCGACGACCGCGTCGTGCATCGCCTTCATATTGGGCCCCACGCCACCTTCGTTGCCGAGGCTCCACAGGATGATGCTGGGATGGTTGAAGTCGCGCTTCACCAGCGCTTCGGCGCGGTCCACGTGCGCGCGCTCCCAGGCGGGATCTTCGCCCATCGTGCGGTTGGCGTAGCCGTAGCCGTGGCTCTCCTGGTTGGCCTCGTCCATCACGTAGAGGCCCCATCGGTCGCAGAGCTCGTAGAGGTATTCGCGGTCGGGATAATGGCTGGTGCGCAGGAAATTGATGTTGGCCTGCTTCATCAGGCGGATGTCCTGCTCGTAAGTGGCGTCGTCCACGTAGCGGCCGGTCACGGGATGGTGGTCGTGGCGGTTCACGCCGCGCAGTTTCACCGCCTGGCCGTTGATCTTGAACACCTCGCCGTCGCATTCCACACGCTTGACGCCGACGTGATAATCGAAACGTTCGCCATCCTTTCCGGCCAGTTCGATGCGGAAAGGATACAGGTTGGGTTTTTCTGCCGACCATAGGAGCGGATGATCCAGGGTGACGGCGAAACGTACGTGGACGGTGTCGCCGGCAGGAAGCCTCCGCAAAGGGCTTTTTTTGTCGATGATCTGGCCTTGGGTCTTACCGTCGATATGGAACAGCGGCACAACGTTCCTGGCCGTCTTTTTGCCCGTATTGCAGATGGCGACATCCGCCGTGACGAGGGCCTGCGAGTAGTCCTCGTTGGGGACCGCCGTCACGCGATAGTCGGCAATGTGCACGAGCGGACGCACCCACAGCTGGACCTCGCGGAAAATGCCGGAAAGGCGCCACATATCCTGGTCTTCCAGGTAGCTGCCGTCGCTCCAGCGGTAAACCTCGACGGCGAGCTTGTTCCGGCCCTTCCGCAGGTATTCCGTCACGTCGAACTCCGCCGGCGACATCGAATTCTGGCTGTAACCGGCCATCCGTCCGTTGACCCAGACGTAGAATGCAGAATGCACGCCGCCGAAATGCAGGATCAGGTTCTTGCCGAGCATCTCGTCCGTCACGTCCACATAAGTGACATACGAGCCTACGGGATTGCGGTTCCCGTACGCCGTCCAATCCTTGGGCGGCTCGTCGGTTACGCTGGGACGGTTCCGCACGAACGGATAGTTGATGTTGATGTAGATGGGCACTCCGAAGCCCTGCAGCTGCCAGTTGCCGGGCACGGCGATATCGTCCCATCCGCTCGTGTCGTAGTCCTCCTGCCAGAATCCGGCGGGGCGTTCTTCAGGATTGCGGCTCCAATGGAATTTCCACTGCCCGTCAATGCTCACGATCTCCGGGCAGTCTTTCCATTTGGAAGGCAGCTGCAGGGTGGCGTGATATGGCAGTTTGTTGATGCCCAGCACGGCGGGATTCTCCCAGTCCCGGGTCTGCGCCCGGGCCGCCAGGACAGGCAGCAAAGTCAGCAGGATCAGGAATCTTTTCATACATATTTTAAATCCGTTATGAGAACCAAATCTACGCATTTTCCGTGACATATCCATACAAATAGTCCGGGGATGCTTCCAACAGCAAGGTTTGGTATTGTTTTTGTTATTGACACCGGTACCGGAGCTTCTAATTTTTCAAAAACGATGAAGAAGTATTTTCTTTTGGCAGTGGCCGGTCTGATGGTCGGAGCTGCAAGTATGTTTGCGCAGGCCCCCCAGGGCCAGATGCAGATGCCTGAGCTGCCTCCCGTGCTCAACCCCGAGGAGAAGACTGCCCAGATGGCCGAGAAGTATGGCCTTTCCGACGAGCAGAAAGCGGCCGTGCTGGCACTGAACCAGAAATACGACGGCAAGCTTGAGTACAAGATGCCCGAGCAGACCGAGATGCGCGACTTCCGCCGGATGACCGACGAGGAGCGCGATGCATTTATGAGCGATATGCAGTCGCGTATGGCCGAGATGCAGGAGACCCAGGCCAAGCTGGAAGAGAACCAGAAGGCGTACGAGGACGAACTCAAGGGCATCCTGACCAAGAAGCAGTTCCGTAAATACCGTTCCGATATCCTCAGGGCCGAGGCCGAGCGCCAGCAGGCTATGCAGCGTGGTTTCGGCGGCGGCTTCCCCGGCGGTGGAATGCCCGGTGGCGGCTTCCCGGGTGGTGGAATGCCCGGCGGAGGATTCCCGGGTGGCGGTTTCCCCGGCGGCTTCTGATCCGATAGTTCTTTACAAGAAAAGACATCCACTTTTGTGGGTGTCTTTTTTTTGTATATTTGTAGAAAAACCAACCGTATGCGATCCCGTCTTCTCTGTCTTCTGCTTCTGGTTCCCCGGCTCCTTTCTGCACAGACGGCAGGAGAGTGGCTGTTGCATCCTACCATCTCCTCGGCCACCCTGGTGATGGAACGCTATACGGTGCAGGGCGGCAATTTCCGCACGTCGGCGATGAGTATGCTGTCCGCCGCTTTCGGCGGCGCCGAAGACACCTTCCGTCTCAACCTCTCCTACGATGTCATCGGAGGCCGTTTTATGACCTGTGAAGCGCGCTGGCAGCCGCTTCCGGAAATCGGCGTCCGCGTCGGCATCCAGAAAATGCCCTTCCTCACGGAAACGACCTTCTCGCCGGTCAGCCTCGGAATGATCGGCTACTCGCAGGCCGTCTCCGCCCTCGGCGGATATTCCTCGGACCTGACGGGCATCAATTCCCGGAGCCGCGACTGCGGCATCCTCCTGTCGGGCTCCCTCTGGCCCCGCGAAGGCTATTCGCTGCTGCAGTATTGCCTGGGGGTGTTCAACGGTAACGGCTACAGCATCCGCGACAACAATGCCGCCAAGGACTTCCAGGGGCGCCTGATCGTCCAGCCCGCGGACTGCCTGCAGCTCTCGCTGGGCGGTATGTACGGCCATTATACCCCGGCTGACGGGGCGTCACTCTCCGCCCGTCACCGTGTTTCCACCGGCATCTGGTTCGACAATGGGAAATGGTTCCTGCGGAGCGAGAATGTCTATGGCATCACGGGGCCGGTCCGCAGCAACGGAACGATGGCGCTCGCCGGGTTCCGTTTCCTGTCCCGCCTGCAGCTCACCTCCCGGCTGGACCGCTTCCAGCGGGACCTGTCGGATGCGCAGTCGGCCGTCACGCGTGCGGATATCTGTTTCTCCCATCTGCTGACGGAGAGCGGAGACATAAGCTACAAGATCCAATACGGCCATACATTTTATGCCGATCCGTCCCTGCCCGGCAAGGACTCCATCACGCTCTGTCTGAGTTTCTCCTTCCGTAAAAGAATATAATCCACACCGATATGAAGAAAGCACTGTTCATCGGCGGCACCGGCACCATCAGCTCCGGCATTACCGCCAGTCTGGCCGGCAACCCCGAGTGGGACCTGACCCTGCTGAACCGCGGTACGCGCAGCGACCGCGTGCCGGAAGGCGTACACGTCATCAAGGCCGACATTTCCGACGAGGCGGACGCCGTTCGCAAGCTCGAGGGCCTGGAATGGGATTGCGTCTGCGATTTCATCGGTTTCGTGCCCGCGCAGGTGGAGCGCGACTGGCGCCTCTTCCGCGGCAGGACGAAACAGTATATGTACATCAGCTCTGCCTCCGCCTACCAGAAACCCTGCGCCAGCCCGTTCATCAACGAGGGCACGCCGCTCGCAAACCCTTTCTGGCAGTACTCCCGCGACAAGATCGCCTGCGAGGATTTCCTGATGGAGAAATACCGCGCGGAGGGATTCCCGGTCACGATCATCCGCCCCAGCCACACCTATGACGAGCGGAGCGTACCCCTTGGCGTGCACGGCGACAAGGGCAGCTGGCAGGTGCTGCGGCGGATGCTGGACGGCAAGCCGGTCATCCTGCACGGAGACGGCACGACCCAGTGGACGGTGACGCACAATTCGGACTTCGCCAAGGGCTTCATCGGGCTGATGGGCAACGCGCACGCCATCGGCGGCGCTTTCCAGATCACCTCCGACGAGACGCTTACCTGGAACCAGATCTACGCCATCGTGGCTGACGCCCTGGGTGTGGAACTGCATCCGTACTACGTCGCGTCCGATTTCCTGGATGCTTTGGGCCCTTACGATTTCAGGGGAGGCCTGACCGGTGACAAGGCCTGCACCGTGCTCTTCGACAACGCCAAGCTGAAACGCGCCGTACCGGATTTCTGCGCCACGGTGCGCTTCGACCAGGGCGTGCGCAAGACGATAGCGAACATCCTCGCGCATCCGGAACTGCAGGTGCCCGATCCCGAGTTCGACGCCTGGTGCGACCGGGTGATCGATGCGCTCGAGGATGCGAAGGCCCGGCTCTGCGAGTGATGAGACATCTGCGCGGGCAGCTTTGCCTTTTCCGAAGGAAATGTTAAATTTGCAGTCCTAACTGACTTCAAATATGCGCAAATATACGTCGGCGGCCCGGATGCCGCTTTGGAAATGGTTTCTCTGCCTGTTGGGCGGACTGTTGATCTTCCTGATCCTGTACGGCCTCGCGTCGATGACGCGGGAACTGCCGAACCCTTGGATCCGGATGGCGTCATATGTCCTGTGTTCCTGTTTCGCCCTCTTCCTGTATGCCGTATGGTGCAACCTTACCGAGCGCAGGCCCGTGATGGAACTGCAGATGACCCGGATGTGGAAAGACCTCGGGCTGGGCCTGTTGATCGGCGTATGTTTCTTCGGCGTGGTCACGGGCCTGATGGCCCTGGCCGGAAGCTATCATATTTCCGAAGTCCATTTCAACGCACCGGGTCTGCTGGAGTGGTTCCTGGTGTTCGCGATGGTTGCCGTCTTCGAGGAAATCATCTTCCGGGGCGTGCTGTTCCGGCTGATCGACGACCGTTGGAACACGGCGGTGGCGCTAATCATCTCCGCTTTGCTGTTCGGCGCGATGCATCTTCCCAACCCGGGAGCATCGGTCTGGAGCGCCGTCGCCATCGCGATAGAAGCGGGCCTGCTTCTAGGCGCCGCCTACAAGTTCAAAGGCACGCTCTGGATTCCGATCGGCATCCACTGGGCCTGGAATTTCACGGAAGGAAATATCCTGGGCTTTGCCGTCTCGGGCGAGGCTGTTCCTGAAAAGCTGTTCTCCGCCATCATCACGGGCCCCGACTGGCTGTCGGGCGGAGCCTTCGGTGCCGAGGCCTCCGTGCCGGCCGTCGTGGTGGGCCTGCTGCTGACCATCGTCCTCCTGTTCCGCTGCAAGCGGGATACCCGATGAGCAAATCCGAACGGTACGCCCTGCTGTTCCGGCAGGTCGCCGGCCTGGTGGAAGGGGAGTCTGACCGCACGGCCAACCTGGCCAATGCGGCGGCCGCCATTCACGAGGCCTTCGGTTTTTGGTGGACGGGGTTCTATCTGGTGCAGGGCGGGCAGCTGGTGCTCGGCCCGTTCCAGGGGCCGGTCGCCTGCACGCGGATCCCATATGGAAAAGGAGTTTGCGGGACGGCCTGGGAGAGGGGAGAGACCGTCGTCGTGCCGGATGTGGAGGAATTCCCGGGGCACATCGCCTGCAGCAGCGCCTCGCGGAGCGAGATCGTCGTGCCGCTGCTCAGGGACGGGGAAGTCGTGGGCGTGCTGGACATCGACAGCCGGGACCTGGCGGCCTTCGACGCGGAAGATGCCGCGGGCCTGGAGCCCATTGCAGCCTTGCTTGTCGCCTCGTCATTCGCCGGCTGAGCGGCGTTCATTCAGGCCAGCACGAGATCCAGTTCGCCGAACAGCTCGATGAATTCGGACGACACCGTACCGGCGATCTGCCGGGCGGTTTCTTCGTTGTGGGTACGGTCGGTAATCTGCTGCGCGAGGGCGGCGCGGAGGTTCAATATTTTCTCGTTCTTGCTCATAGGACCTGTCTTTTTACCTTTGTTCCTTTCATTCAACGATACAAAGGTACGGTCCCGTTTTGACAACTCTTGTCAAATAGAAAAAATCTTCAAGAAATTCTGCGAATAATCGCGAAGATAGGCCCGGAGCGGCTCCCCGTCCAGGATTTCAATCTCTCCGGCCAGGCCGGAAACGAAGCGGCCCACGCCCGCCACGGCGCAGATGCCGGTGTCCAGGATCCAGTGGCCGCCGCCATCCTCCGTCAGGTCCCGCTCCGCAAGCGGATACTCTTCCATCAGGAGGTTCTTGGCCTTCATCGTCAGGCGCAGCCGCACGCGGAACTCCTCCCGGCCGGCCATCCGGAAGACGTCCATCCCCAGCCGCTCGTGCTCCGCTTCGTGCGCCCAGGGCTCGTCCTCCAGCACTTCCACTTCCTCCATCCGGCTGATCTTGAAGATCTTGTTGCGCCCGTCCTCCAGGTCGAAAGCCTGGATGTCGATGAAGTTGGTGGTGAAAGCGAAAGGCTCCACCCGGCGGTCGCGGATCTTCCCGCTGTGGCCGGACTCGTAGCGGACCAGCCGCACGGCCTTCTTCTCGCGCACGGCGCGCGACAGGGCCTCCACGTTGGCGGCGTTGGAACGTTTGTCGATGAAGTCGGCGATGCTGGTGCTGGCGTAGATGGCCGCCAGCTTGCCTTTCAGGCCCGCCTTGAGGGCGTTGGTGGGGTCCAGCCGGTCTATCAGGTGATTCACCAGGGCGGCCTCCTCCTCGGAGAAATAGACCAGCTTGTCCAGGTCCGGATAGCGCGGCGACATCTTCGCGATGCGGTACACGTTGCCGTGCACCTTCTCCACGGCGAAGCCGCAGGACTTGAAGGTGTCGATGTAGCGGTAGATCGAGCGGTAGGACGTGTCCAGCCTTTCGGCGAGCTCGTCGACGGTGTATTCGACGCTCCCCGACATCAGGGTCATCAGGCGCAGCACGCGCTCGATCTTGGGCTGGTCCATCCTATTTCAGGCGCAGACCCCGTTCCGCCAGCTGGACGGCCTGCACGAGGGTTTCGTCGTCCTTGCCCAGGATGCAGAGGATGACCAGGACGTCCTTCTTGAGTTCGATGCACATCATCCGCATCGGGGAGTCATCCTCCGCGATGGCCTCGAACCCGTAGGCCTTTTTGCCGTTGAAGGGCCACTCCACGATGGGGTCATAGTCCTCGGGGTCGTCCTCGTCGAAGCCGACCGTGTCGGCGTAGTTGGAGAGCGCCTGGTCGGCGGCGGTGGTGTCCTCGGGCAACGGCCCCACGTAGACGTCGATCAGCGCCTCGTCGGTCTGCTTCCTGTCGTTGGGAAGATGGCAGGAAAGGTGGGTGATCTCCACGCCGGATTCGTCGATGTAGCTGTCCAGGTCGGAAACCCAGCCCTGCGGGAGTTTGAGGGAAATGTCGTAAGCCATAACTTGTTCCGTTTGCACAAATGTACGAAAATTAATTGCTATTTTTGTCCTATGCGCAAGTTGATATCCCTTCTTTCCGTCCCGGCCGCCCTGTTCTTCGCGGCCTGCACCCCCGCCGCGGATGGCGGCCCGGCCCTGAAACCCCGCATCGTCGTGCTTACCGACATCGGCCCCGCCGAGGTGGAGCCGGACGACAACGAATCCGCCGTGCGTCTGCTTTCGTACGCCGACCGTTTCGAGATCGAGGGCCTCGTCACCACCATCGGCTGGAACTGCGACCCTTATCCGCCGGAGTGGGCGGAATACCTCGACCGCGTGATCGACGCCTACGAACAGGATGTCCCGAAGTTGATGAAACGCTCAGGCCAGACGGGATTCCTGCCGGAGACCGAAGAGCAGGGGAGCCAGGCGCTGGGATACTGGCCCAGCGCGGACTACCTGCGCAGCCGCACGATGTTCGGAAGCCCCCGTGCCGGCATCGGCGTCATCGGGCCGGACAACGACACGCCCGGCAGCGAACTCATCATCCGCCTGGCCGACGAACCCGACCCGCGTCCCATCTGGATCTGTGTCTGGGGCGGGGGCAACACCTTCGCGCAGGCGGTCTGGAAGGTGCAGCAGGAGCGTTCCCCCGAGGAACTGGACCGCTTCCTGCGGAAGTTCCGCCTCTACACCATCACCGACCAGGATATGGTGTACGGGATGCGGATGAACCGTGCCTACAGTTCGCACCAGTGGCTGCGGCGCGAGTTCTCCGACCAGCTGATGCTCGTATGGGACGAGAGCGCCTGGCTCAACCAGAACGCCCTCGGGAAGGCGGACTGGGACTCCTACGCGGCGCAGATCCAGGGCCACGGGGCGCTGGGCGGCGTGTATCCACACTACTTGTGGGGCGTCGAAGGCGACACCCCGAGTTTCCTGCACGTGATGCCCAACGGGCTCAACGATCCCGACGACCCCGAGCAGGTGGGCTGGGGAGGCCAGCACGCATTCGGCATTTCACCCGACCGCGAGACCAACGCCTGGACCAACTGGCAACAGCCACTGAAAGGCATATCGGATACGTACGAGAAGAAGTTCTATCCCGATGAATTCCGCGATTTCGCGGCCCGGATGCAATGGGCGGCGGAAGGCGAGGGCAACCGCAACCCCGTGGTGCTGATAGGCCGCGACGCCGGCCTGAAGCCGGTGGAGATGCGCGTCAAGCCAGGCGTGACCCTGCGTCCGGACGCTTCGCGTTCCTTCGACCCCGACGGCGACGCGCTCCGCTTTGAATGGTGGTTCCAGCGCTTCCCTTACGACGAAGAGACGCCGCAGATAGACGGAGCAGACACGCCCAGGCCTTCCGTCCGGATTCCGGACGACGCCGCGGGACACCGTTTCGACCTCATCTGCGAAGTGCACGACGACGGTCCTTTCACGCTGCCGGCCTACCGGCGCGTCATCATCAGTGTAGAATAGAGGATCAGTCCAGGGCGGCGGCCACGCCCACGAGGCGCCGGGATTCCGACATCCCCTGGGGATTGGTGCCGGGAACTCCTTGCGGGACAGTCATCCCAAGCTTCCCGAACAACTGTTCCCAATAGGCCGGCATCGTGCCGTCCGGTGCGAGGAAGTTCATAGGCTCGCTGGTAAAGACGGGCTTCCCGGCGGCATTCAGATAGCAGTCCTGCACCAGTTCGCTGCAATAGTAATCCCCGTTGTCCGGCAGGAAGCGGGAATCATACGCGCGGCCGCAGAAGCTGCGCGCCCGTTCCACGGCGGCGTCCGCATCCACGCCTTTCACGCGTTTGACGATGAATTCCGGCAGGGAACCGTCCCGCAGGGTGAAGTCGCGCAGGAAGGTGTCCAGCGGATGCCGGTCCACGCCGCGCTTGATGGTGGCGTCGATGACCCAGACGCTGTCGGACTTCACTTCGGCGATAGCGACGTGGATCAGGTTCAGGCCACCTTCCTCTCCCGTGGCAGAAGAGATGGCCGCGTCCATCGAGTCGCTCTCGACTTCGTAGTCCAGGGGAATTCCCACGAAGATGAGGTCCCCGTTCTGCAGGCGGTTGTCGACCCGCTTGCAGCCGCACGACAGGAGCAGGAGCAGCAAAAACAGATACTTCTTCATCGTCAGCTGACTTTTCCCTTGCCCGGTTTATAGTTGCGCAGGAAGTCTTCGAGGCGGATTTCGCTGGGGCGGGAACCGCGTGCGACGGGGTCCATCGGCGTGCCGACGAGTTCTCCGGTGAGTTCGTCTTCGGGCGGGCCCAGGATCTCGTCGATCAGGGCAAAAGCCTGGTCCAGCAGGTCCAGGGCGTGTTCCGCCTGGGCGCGCTGCTCCTTGTCGGCCAGCTTGCCGAGGTCTTCGCGCATCGGCAGCCGGGCGTCGATGTCGCTCACGCCTTTCTCCACGTCCAAAGCCACGTCCTCCACGGCATAGAGGACTTCCTTGATTTCCTGCAGGCGCTTGATGCTGTCCTGGAGTTTCTTGATATCTTCCGTATATCCCATTATTCCATCAACTTTTTATATTTGAAACGCTTGGGCTCGGTGTCGCCCAGGCGGGCCTTGCGGTTCTCTTCATATTCGGAATAGCTGCCCTCGAAGAAATACACCTGCCCGTCGCCCTCGAAGGCGAGGATGTGCGTGGCAATGCGGTCCAGGAACCAGCGGTCGTGGCTGACCACCACGGCGCAGCCCGCAAAACCGTCCAGACCGTCTTCCAGGGCGCGGATCGTATTCACGTCCACGTCGTTGGTCGGTTCGTCCAACAGCAGCACGTTGCCCTCGTCCTTGAGCGTGAGCGCGAGGTGCAGGCGGTTGCGCTCGCCGCCTGACAGCACGCCGCAGAGCTTCTCCTGGTCAGCTCCGGAGAAGTTGAAGCGCGACACCCACGAGCGGGCGTTGATGTCGCGGCCGCCCAGCCGCACCCATTCGGAGTTGCCGGCGATGGTCTCGTAGACCGTCTTGTCGGGATCGATGCTCTTGTGCTGCTGGTCCACGTAGGCGATCTTGGCCGTCGGACCGATCTCGATGGTGCCGGAGTCCGGCTTTTCGATGCCCATAATGAGGCGGAAGAGGGTGGTCTTGCCGGCGCCGTTCGGGCCGATCACGCCCACGATGCCGGCGGGCGGAAGCACGAACGAAAGATGCTCGAACAGCAGCTTGTCGCCGTAAGCCTTGCTGACGTCGCGGAACTCGATGACCTTGTTCCCGAGATGCGGACCGTTGGGAATGTAGATCTCCAGGCGGGCTTCCTTCTCCTTCGCGTCGGCGGCAGCCAGTTTCTCGTAGGCGCCCAGACGGGCCTTCTGCTTGGCCTGGCGTGCCCTGGGGGCCATCCGCACCCATTCCAGCTCGCGCTCCAGCGTCTTGCGCCGCTTGCTTTCCTGCTTCTCTTCCTGCGCCAGACGGAGGCTCTTCTGCTCCAGCCAGGAGGAGTAGTTCCCCTTCCAGGGGATGCCCTCGCCGCGGTCCAGCTCGAGGATCCAACCCGCCACGTTGTCCAGGAAATAACGGTCGTGCGTGACCGCGATCACCGTGCCCTTGTACTTCTGCAGATGGGCTTCCAGCCACTGGATGCTCTCGGTATCGAGGTGGTTGGTCGGCTCGTCCAGCAGCAGCACGTCCGGTTCCTGCAGGAGCAGGCGGCAGAGCGCCACGCGACGCCGCTCGCCGCCGGACAGCGTGGCCACCTTCGCGTCGGAAGGCGGGCACTGCAGGGCGTCCATCGCGCGCTCCAGCTTGGCGTCGATCTCCCAGCCGTCGTGGTGCTCGATGAGCTCGGTCAGCTCGCCCTGGCGCTCGATCAGCGCGTTCATCTCGTCGTCCGACATCGGCTCGCAGAACTTCAGGCCGATCTCGTTGTACTCCGCCAGCAGGTCCATCACCTCCGCGACGCCCTCCTGCACCACTTCCAGGACCGTCTTCGACGGGTCCATCTGCGGTTCCTGCTCCAGGTATCCCACAGTGTATCCGGGTGCCCACACGACCTCGCCCTTGTAGGACTTCTCCACGCCGGCGATGATCTTCAGCAGGGTCGACTTTCCGGAACCGTTCAGACCGATGATGCCGATCTTGGCCCCGTAGAAGAAGGACAGGTAGATGTCCTTGAGGATGACCTTGTTGTTGTGGGGGAGGACCTTGCCGACCCCGTTCATCGAGAAGATGATCTTTTCGTCTGCCATAATCCGCTATTTCCGGGCTTTGGTAAATTTCCAGTAGAAGAACAGCGCAGCGGAGACCGCGATCACGGTGGCGCCGATCGCGCGGTTCCAGCCGAGCGGGAGGTTGAGTCCGATCTGGGCGATGCAGATATAGGCAACGCTGACGGCCGTCATTATGCAGGCCGGCAGCAGGGTGATCAAATAGGAAACGCCCTCGCGTTCGCGGGCGAGGAAGACCGTCACCGCCCAGAGGGTGAACACGGCGAGCGTCTGGTTGGCCCAGCCGAAATAGCGCCAGATGATGTTGAAGCCGTCTTCGTTGGCGATGTTGAACCAGAGCATCAGGGCACTGATGAAGAACAGCGGCAGGCTGATGGCGAGACGCTTGGCCACCGGCTTCTGGTTGATGTGCAGCGAATCGGCTATAATCAGGCGCGCGCTTCGCAGGGCCGTGTCGCCACTCGTGATGGGAGCGGCCACCACGCCCAGCAGCGCCAGGACGCTGCCCACTACGCCGAGCCAGCTGCGGGAGACCTTGGTCACCACCGTGGGGGCGGCGTCCGCGAAGGTTCCGCCCACCTCGGCGGCCCCGCCGCCGAAGAAGAAATAGGAAGACACGGCGGCCCAAACCAGCGCCACGAGGCCCTCGGTGATCATCGAACCGTAGAAGACGGGGCGGCCGAGTTTCTCATTCTTCAGGCAGCGCGCCATCAGCGGGCTCTGCGTCGCGTGGAAGCCGCTGATGGCCCCGCACGCGATGGTTACGAACATATACGGCCAGATGGGCTGACCCTTCCCGCCCCAGGTCTGGCTGCGGTTCTGCAGGCCGTCCCAGAGTTCGGGGATCTGCGGCATCTTGACGATCAGGCCCACCATCAGGGCCACGGCCATAAAGATCAGGGCCACGGCGAAGAGGGGATAGATCTTGCCGATGATCTTGTCTATGGGCAGCATCGTCGCGATGATGTAGTAGACGAAGATCACGCCCGCCCAGATCAGGAAGGCGTTGTTGGTTCCGTCGCCCGCAAGGTCCTTCAGGATCACGGCCGGGCTGTACACGAACACGGCCCCCACCAGCACCAGCAGCAGGACGCTGAAGCACAGCATCACGGCTTTCGTGCGCTTCCCGAGGTATTTTCCGATGAGTTCCGGCAAGCCCGCGCCTCCGTTGCGCAGCGACAGCATCCCGCTTAGGTAGTCGTGGACGGCGCCGCCGAAGATGCAGCCGAACACGATCCACAGGTAGGCCGCAGGACCGAACTTGGCGCCCATAATGGCACCGAAGATGGGCCCCGTTCCGGCGATGTTCAGGAACTGGATCATAAAAACCTTCCAGGTGGGCATCGGAATGAAGTCCACGCCGTCGGCCTTGGTGATGGCCGGAGTCTGCCGGGCCGGATCCGGCCGGAAGATGCGCTCGACGAACTTGCCATATAGCAGGTACCCGAGAATGAGCGCGATGACGCTGATGAAGAATGAAACCATAGTACAAAAATACGAAATAATGGCGAATAATAACTTTTATAAAAAAATTTAACAACGAGCCGGATTAATTCCTATCTTTGCGCCGGAAAACAATGTTTTAAAACCATTTGCATATGAAAAAAGTTCTTTCTTTCGTGACGATCGCCGCCATCGCGGTGATGGTTCTTTCTTGCAAGAATGACGGCAAGGGCAAGGATGAGGCCAAGGATGCCGCCCAGGACGCCGTCGAGGCTGTCGAGGATGCCGCCAAGGAAGGCGCCGAGGCTGTCGAGAAGGCCGCCAAGGATCTTGGCGATGCCGTCAAGGATGCCGCCGAGGACGCTGCCAAGCGTGCTGACGAGGCCCTCGAGAAGCTCGACGACATCATTCCTTATGCTTCCGCCGAGGTGAAGCCGACCTTCAACGGCGGCGATGCCGACGCTTTCGTGAAGTACATCCAGCAGAACGTGAAGTATCCGCAGGTCGCTCTTGACAACGAGGAGCAGGGCCGTGTGACCATCAACTTCGTGGTGGATGCCAACGGCAAGATCCGCAACGCCAAGGTCGTGAAGGGTGTTTCCGAGGCTCTGGACGCCGAGGCTCTCCGCGTCGTGGAGAATGCTCCGGACTGGACGCCTGCCAAGCAGGGCGGCAAGAACGTGCCCGTCACCTACAGCGTGCCCGTGGTCTTCGCGATCAAATAAGGATTTCGCGGAATATCCCGTACAGGGCCTCCCCGGTGCTTGCATTCAAGGCAAGATCCTCCGGGGAGGCTCCTTTTTGTATCGTATGCCCGCCGCATAGGTCCACGCCCAGCAGCTTCCTCCGGGCCGCGAGGCCCCGCAGGGCGCCTTCCAGCTCCGCAAGCGTCATCGTGCCCTGGTCCCAGTCGGTGCGGGCGTACTCTTCCGAGAGCACGTCCAGGTCGAGGGAGAGGTACACGGGAAGGTCCGGCAGGGCGTCCAGGGCGGGGAAGTCCTCCGCCGAGCGGATCCAAACATCCGCCCGGAGCAGGGGGAGCCTCCGCGCCAGCGCCACCCAGCCGCCGCAGCTGATCAGTTCGCCGCCGAACGCGCCGCCCTGGTCGTCGGGATGGTTGTCGAAGAGCACGAGACAGAACGGCCCGGTGAGCCGCTCCAGCCAGAAGAGCGTCTGATAATGGTAGTCGCCGGTGCCGATGCAGTGGAACGCACCCACGGGCAGCGCGGCGATCTCGCGGCGGATCCGCTCCGCGCTTTCCGCCGAACAATAGCAATTCGTGCCTTCCAGGTACGAGAAATCCACGTTTATGCGTTCCATTGCGGCATAAAAGTAAGGAATTTTGAAAATAATTCCTATATTTGTTGATTGAAGTAATACGCTATAATGCCCGAAGAAGGACTTTACCCGCTGGATCCTGAGAAGATCTACTATTCGATGGACGAGTTGACCCTCGACACCGAAGAGGGTCCTCAGACGCTCCGGATGGGCGCCTGGCTCAACGTGGACCCCGTCCGCATCCATCGGATGATCGTCCGCGACAAGGTCCTTCAGGTCGACACGATGGAGGTGCTCAACCCGCTGGTCAGCAAGCTCCGCCGGGCGGATCCCGACTATTACAAGAAGTTTATGGGCCTGCGGCTCGTGATCGACTATCCCGGATACAGCTCGGGCATCCTGGCGAAAATCCCCTTCGAGAACGATCCGGTCGGATTCTATAAATGGTGGAGGAAGGGCAAGCACGAAGACAAGGTTTATCTCTCGCTGGGTAACCAGGTCCGCCTCTTCCAGAAAGTGTCGATGATGGACCCCAAGATGATTCTCAAGAAAGACCTCGAAATCCTGAAATAACCTGAAACAACCGAAATGGACAACCAATTGAAAACGACTTGTCTGCACGACCTCCACGTGGGGCTCGGCGCCAAGATGAGCCCTTTTGCCGGTTATGATATGCCCATCCAGTACAGCGGCATCATCGACGAGCACAATGCGGTGCGCAATGCGGCCGGCGTCTTCGACGTTTCCCATATGGGAGAGATTTTCGTCAGCGGCCCCGACGCCGAGAGCTTCGTCAACTACATCTTCACCAACGACATCCGCCCGATGGCGCCCGGGAGCATCCTCTACGGAATGATGCTCTACCACGACGGCGGCACGGTGGACGACCTGCTGGTATACCGTGAATCCGAGCCGCAGCACTACCTGCTGGTGGTGAACGCCTCCAACATCGACAAGGACTACGCCTGGCTGCTGGAGCAGGCTGAGTCGTTCGAAGTGAAAGTCTGCAACGCTTCGGAGGAATGGGGGCAGATCGCCGTCCAGGGTCCGGAGGCCGAAAAGGCCGTCTGCGGCGTGCTTGGCTTCCCGGAAGCGGCGGAACTGGCGTTCTACACCTTCCGCGACTTCGAACGGGACGGCGCCCGCGTGATCGTGAGCCGCACCGGCTACACCGGCGAAGACGGCTTCGAGATCTACGCTGCGCCAAAGTTCATCCGCGCCTGCTGGCAGAAACTGATGGACGCGGGCGTGAAGCCCTGCGGCCTGGGCTGCCGCGACACGCTCCGCTTCGAGGCGGGCCTGCCGCTCTACGGCGATGAACTCACGCCGGACATCTCCCCGGTGATGGCCGGCCTCGGGATGTTCTGCAAACTGGACAAGCCGGAATTCATCGGCAAGGCCGCCCTCGAGGACCAGAAGGCCTTCGGCGTGCCGCGCAA
>JAFYZZ010000035.1 GCA_017548445.1 Bacteroidales bacterium
ACCGCCGCCTCCTCGTAGTCGTCCTCGTCGTCGCCGCTGGAGACGAACACGCGGTCCTCCACGAGCGGGAGTTCCCAGGGGTCCGCCTCGAACTTCCGGCCCAGGTCCGTGACGTGGATGAGGCCGTAGGTCTCTATCTCCTTGCTGAGCAGGCGGGCGATCAGGCCCTGGTGGATCACGGTGGCCCAGTATTTCTCGGAATGCGCCTTACCGGCACCGAAGAACGGCAGCTCGTCGTGCTTGTAGGACTTGATGATGGAGTTGGACACGCCCGCCAGGATGTTGGCCAGGTGGTCCAGCTTGAAGTGCTCCGGGAGCGACTCGATGAGCCGGATCACGAGCTGCATCTCAGCCCGACCGTCGAAGGTCGGCTTGGGATGCACGCAGTTGTCGCAGCAGTGGCAGTTGTCCTCCTGGAAATCTTCTCCGAAATAGTTGAGCAGCAGTTTCCTGCGGCACTGGCTGGATTCGGCGTACGCCAGCACCTCCGAGAGCAGCTGGCGGCTGATCTCCTGCTCGGCCACGGGCTTGCCCTGCATAAACTTCTCCAGCTTCTGGATGTCCTTGTAGCTGTAGTAGGCGATGCACAGGCCCTCCTGGCCGTCCCGGCCGGCGCGACCCGTCTCCTGGTAGTAGCTCTCGATGCTCTTGGGGATGTCGTAATGGATGACGAAACGGATGTCCGGCTTGTCGATGCCCATTCCGAAGGCGATGGTGGCCACGATCACCTGCACCTCCTCCATCAGGAACCGGTCCTGGTTGTCCGCGCGCGTCTTGGCGTCCAGGCCGGCGTGGTACGGCAGGGCCTTGATGCCGTTGATGCAAAGCAGCTCCGCCATTTCCTCCACCTTCTTGCGGCTGAGGCAGTAGATGATGCCGGACTTGCCGGCGTTCTGGCGGATGAACTTGATCATATCCTTCTCCGGATCCACCTTGTCGCGGATCTCGTAGTAGAGGTTCGGGCGGTTGAAAGAGGACTTGAACACGGCGGCGTCCGGGATGCCCAGGTTCTTGAGGATGTCGCTCTGCACCTTGGGCGTGGCCGTGGCCGTGAGGGCGATGATGGGCGCGCGGCCTATCTGGTCCACCAGCGAGCGGATGCGGCGGTATTCCGGGCGGAAATCGTGCCCCCACTCCGAAATACAGTGCGCTTCGTCCACGGCGTAGAAGGCGATCTTGACCTCGCGCAGCAGCGAGACGTTCTCTTCCTTGGTCAGGGATTCGGGCGCGACGTACAGCAGTTTCGTCTTGCCGGCGAGCAGGTCCTCCCGCACTTCGTCGATCTGCTGGCGCGAGAGCGACGAATTGAGGAAATGGGCCACGCTGGAGGTGCCCGCCTCGAAACCGCGGATCAGGTCCACCTGGTTCTTCATCAAGGCGATCAGCGGCGAGATGATGATCGCCGTTCCCTCCATCACCAGGGCCGGCAGCTGATAGCACAGCGACTTGCCGCCCCCGGTGGGCATCAGGACAAAGGCGTCACCTCCCTCGATCAGATGGTTGATGACCTTTTCCTGGTCCGCCTTGAAGGCATCGTAGCCGAAGAACTCCTTGAGCGTCTTGTGGATCAGCGCCGAATCCGGTTTCATAAATAATCAGTCTAAGGTGTGAATGGCAAGTCCCGAACGGAGCTTGGGCTCGAACCAGGTCGTCTTGGGCGGCATAATATTGCCCGTGTCGGCAATGTTGATGAGCTGCTGCATACTGACCGGATAAAGAGCGAAGGCGACCTTCATCTCGCCGCTGTCCACGCGGCGCGACAGTTCGCCGAGGCCGCGGATGCCACCCACGAAGTCGATGCGGTCGGAGGTGCGCAGGTCCTTGATGCCCAGGATCCTGTCCAGCACCAGGTTTGACAGGATGGTCACATCCAGCACCCCGATCGGGTCGGCGTCGTCATAGCGGCCGGGCCTGGCGGTGAGGCTGTACCACACGCCCTCGAAATACATCGAGAAGTTGTGCAGGCCCGCGGGATGATAGATCTCGGAGCACTTGCAGTGGCAGGGGTATTCGCAACGGCACTCGCCGCCGTCCTTCGTGCAGTCGCACTTGCATTCCACGACGAAGTCCTTCTCCAGGGCCTTGAAGAATTCTTTCGCGCTCAGGCCGTTCAGGTCCTTCACCACGCGGTTGTAGTCGATGATGGCGAGCTGGCTCTCCGGGAAGCACACCGCCATAAAGTAGTTGTACTCCTCGTTTCCGGTATGGTTCGGATTCTGCGCGCGCTTCTCCGCGCCCACGCGGGCCGCGGCGGCGGTGCGGTGGTGGCCGTCGGCCACGTAGAACGCATCGACGTCGCTGGTGAAGATCTCCGTGATGCGAGCGTTCACCGCGTCGTCGTCGATGACCCAGAAGGTATGCGTGAAATCATTCTCGTCGACGAACCTGTACTCGGGCGTGCCGGCGGCCGTCTTCGCGATGATCCCGCCTAGTTCCGCATTGTCCTTGAAGGCGAAGAACACGGGCTCGATGTTGGCGTTCTGGATGCGCACGTGGATCATACGGTCGTCCTCCTTGTCCTTGCGGGTCAGCTCGTGCTTCTTGATGATGCCGGCGGCATAGTCGTCCGTGTGGGCGCAGAGCACGATGCCATACTGCGTGCGTTTGCCCATCGTCTGGGCGTACACATAATATTTCTCCTTGTCCTCACGGACCAGCCAGCCTTTCTTCTGCCAGGCCTTGAAGTTCTCGACGGCGCGGTCGTAGGTGCGCTGCTCGTGCTCGCCGGCGATCGGCTCGAAGTCTATCTCGGGTTTGGTAATGTGAAGCAGGGACTTCTCCCCGGCCATTTTCCTGGCTTCTTCGGAGTTCAGGACATCATAGGGCGGCGCCGCGACTTCCGTCACGATGCCTTTGGGCGGACGCAGGGCCGCGAAAGGTTTGACTCGTACCATATTTCAATCGAAACTATATTCGAAGATAATGATTATTTGTCACATTTCAAAATAATTGCACGGACATAAAGAATTAAAGCCACCCCGGTCGGGGCGGCTTTTATCCAGGGTATGTGCTCCTGCTATTTGTTCAGCTGGAACTTCGTGCAGCCTTCCTTGAAATAGGCCACGATCTGGCGCGCGGCGGCCAGGCCGGCGTTCACGTTGGCCTCGGCCGTCTGGGCGCCCATCTTTTTGGGCGTGGCGAAGACGCGCAGGCCGAACTGCTCCTGCAGGGTGGCGAGGTTGTCCGGGGCCACGTCGGTGACGTACTTCAGGTCCGGACGCTCGGCGAGCGCCTTCATCAGGCCGGCCTCGTCGATGACCTCCTTGCGGGCGGTGTTCACGAGGGTGGCGCCCTTCGGCATCTTGCTCATCAGGTCATAGCCGATGCTGCCGACGGTCTGGGGCGTGGCGGGGATGTGCAGGGACAGGTAGTCGCTGCCGGCATACAGTTCGTCCAGGGACTCCACGGGCTCGGCGCCGCCGGCGCGGATCTGGTCTGGGGTGAGGAACGGGTCGAGGGCCTTCACCTTCATTCCGAGGGCGGCGGCCTTCTGCCCGACGAGACGGCCCACGTTGCCGAAGGCCTGGATGCCGAGGGTCTTGCCCTGGACTTCCGAGCCGGTGGCCGGCGTGAACTGCGTGCGGGCCATAAAGATCATCATCGCGATGGCCAGTTCGGCCACGGCGTTGGCGTTCTGGCCGGGGGTGTTCATCGCGACGACCCCGTGCGCCGTGCAGGCGGGCAGGTCGAGGTTGTCGAAGCCCGCTCCGGCGCGCACGACGATCTTGAGCTTCGGAGCGGCGGCGACCACCTCCGCAGTGACCTTGTCCGAACGGACGATCAGCGCGTCGGCGTCGGCGACGGCCGCGACCAGGTCTTCCTGGGCGGCGTATTTCTCCAGCAGGGCGAGCTCGTAGCCCGCATCTTCCACGATCTTGCGGATGCCCGCGACCGCTGCGGCCGCAAAGGGCTTCTGGGTGGCGACAAGTACTTTCATAAGGCTAGCCGCGGATTTTCTCGAATTCCTGCATCGCGGCCACGAGAGCCTCGACGTCCTCCTGGGTGCAGGCGTTATAGGTGGAAGCGCGGAAACCGCCCACGCTGCGGTGGCCCTTGATGCCCACCATATCGCGCTCGACGGCGAACTTCAGGAACTCGTCCTGGAGGTCTTCCTTGCCCGGCGCCATCACGAAGCAGATGTTCATAATGGAGCGGTCCTCCTTGGCGGCGGTGCCGGTGAAGAGGCTGTTGCGGTCAATCTCGGCATAGAGCGTATCCGCCTTCTTGACGTTGATGGCATTGATGGCGCTCACGCCGCCGAGGCCCTTGAGCCACTTCAGCGTCTCGTTCATCACGAAGATGGACACGACCGGCGGGGTGTTGAACATCGAAAGCTTGTCCACGTGCGTACGGTAGTCGAGCATCGTAGGGAGATAGCGGCTGACCTTGCCGAGCGCATCCACCTTGACGATGGCGACGGCGACGCCGGCAGGGCCCGCGTTCTTCTGCGCGCCGGCGTAGATGAGGTTGTATTTGCTCACGTCCACCGGACGGCTGAGGATGTCGGAGGACATATCGGCGATGAGGGGCACGGGGCTGTCGAGGTCCTTTCGGATTTCGGTGCCGTAGATGGTATTGTTCGTGGTGATATGGAAATAATCCACGTCCGTGGGGATGACGTAACCCTTCGGGATATAGGAGTAATTCTTGTCGGCCGAGCTGGCCACGGCGAAGGCCTCGCCCACTCCCTTGGCCTCCTTGAGGGCCTTCTTGGCCCAGACGCCCGTCTCCAGGTAGGCGGCCTTGTTCTCCAGGAAGTTCATCGCAGCCATCAGGAACTGGAGGCTCGCGCCGCCGCCCAGGAAGACGACTTCATAGCCTTCGGGAATCTGCAGCAGCTCTTTCCAGAGCGCGCGGCACTCGTCCATCACTTCGTCCCAGCCCTTGGTGCGGTGGGAAATGGAAAGCAGAGAGACACCGGTGCCCTTGAAATCCTTGAGGGCCTCGATGGTGTTGTCGATGGCCACCTGCGGCAGCAGGCAGGGACCGGCGTTGAATACGTGTTTTTTACCCATAATACGGTTTGAAATTTTAGCTCGTGAAGATACCTAAATTTTTTAATAATTCCAAAAACTTCTCCTCGAGAGAACGGCGCACCCGCACCTCGAGCGTACACTCCTCCAGGAAGGACTGCCCCCGCTGGGGAAGGTCCAGGTCCTTGACCACCTTCATCACGGACGGCAGGCTCGCGTACGGAAAGCGCAGGCCGTACCAGCGCCCCGCCACCTTCTCGATGACGCGCGCCTGCGCGAGAGCGTCGGCGGTGGAAGTCTTGTACGCACGGATGAGTCCGGGGATGCCGAGCTTGATGCCCCCGAAATAGCGGATCACGACCACCAGGACGTCGCTCAGGCCGGCGGAGTCGATCTGCCCGAGGATGGGCCTTCCGGCGGAGCCGGCGGGTTCGCCGTCGTCCGCCGCCCGCCAGACGTCGCCTTCCAGGCCCAGACGGTAGGCATAGCAGTGGTGCCGAGCATCGTGATACTCCTTCCTGATGGCGGCGACGATGTCCCGCACCTCGTCCTCGCTCTCGACCGGGTACGCCCGGGCGATGAACCGGCTCCCGAGATCCTTGTAAAGGCCTTCGCTTGGCGCCGCGATGCTTTTGTATGTATCTTTTGATGCCATCGGGGAATCAAAATTAGTGATTATTTCGTATCTTCGCAATATGAATTACAGATACAGAGTCACGCTGGCCGGCATCAAAGGCTTTTTCCGGGTCTATCTCGTCAACGGGGAGAATTCGCTGTATACCTTCCACAAGCAGTTGCGTTCGGACCTCGAATTCCCTGTGGACCAGCCTATTCTCTTCAAGGCGCTGGACGCCAAGGGCGAGGTGGTGGCCCGCTACGCCCTGATGGATATCGGCTTCGGCGCGGTGGACAACGTGTCCATCGCCGACACCGTGAAGGCCGGGGCGGCAAGCTTCGTCTATTTCTACGACATCGCCTCCCGCAAGAGCGTGATCATCACCCTGGAAGGAGAGGCCCGCGAGTTCACGGCCGTGCCGCGCCTGCTCGAGTCCAAGGGCCCCGTGCCCCTGGAGTTCGAGAACGGCTACGTGGCCTTCGAGGATCTGCCCGAAGAGCGCCGGCGCCTGCCGGGCGAAGCCCGTGCGGGCGGAAGGGATGACGACGAGGACGACGAAGACTTCGACGACGAGGAGGAAGAGGAGGAGGAAGACGAAGACAAGGACGAAGAGGAAATCCTCTACGACGAAAACGAATAACAAAGAAAGCCACCGTCCGGGTGGCTTTCTTCATCTTTGCCGGTCAGGCCGGCGGACGGCGGTTCTTAATCGGTCGGGACGGACTCGATGTAAGGGGCCACCTTGGTCATCTCCACGTTGAAGATGAGGGCGGAGTTGCCCGGGATGCCCTGGTTGCCCTGCTCGCCGTAACCGAGGTCGGAGGGGATGAAGAGGTCGATCTTGCCGCCCTCGCCGATGAGCTGCAGGCCTTCGGTCCAGCCCGGAACGACGCGGTTCAGCATCAGGCGGATCGGCTCAGCGTCGGCGGGCACCTCGTCAAACACGGTGCCGTCGATCAGCGAGCCCTTGTAGCGCACCCACACGGTGTCCTGCGGGCCCGGCTTCTCGCCGCTGCCCGGGTCCACGATCCTGTACTGCAGGCCGGAAGGGGTCTCGAAGATACCGTCCTTCTTCTTGTTGTCGGCCAGGAACTTCTCGCTCTTCTCCTTGGCGGCCTGGGCCAGTCCCGTGCGGCGGTTCTCCAGGTAGTTGTTGAACATATCGTTGATCAGGTTGGGATCCACCCTGAACTGCTTCACGAACTCGGGATCCTGGAAGTCGCCCTCGGCGTTCACGAAATCCTTCATACCCTTCACGATCTCGGCATAGTTGATGTCCTTGCCGAAGTCGTAATTGGTTAGGAACGTGCCGAAATTGATGCCGATCAGATAGCTCACGGAATCGCGCAGAGCCGCGCTGGGCTGATACTCTTTGGGAAGATCGGAGGCCGGACGGCAAGCCGCGGCGGCCAGGCCGATCAAAAGAACTGCAAAAAACTTGTTTGCTTTCATCTTGATATTTGATTGTTAAACGTTTCTAAAGTTCCCAGGCGAGGGCGGACGCGCCGAGGATGGCGGCGTCGGACTCCTTCAGCTGGGAGAATACGATCTTGACCTTGCCCTTCCAGATCTTGAGCAGGTTGTCATCCATCGCGCGCTTCATCGGCTCGTAGAGGAATTCCTTGGCGCGGGCCAGGCCGCCGAAGAGCACGATGGCCTCCGGGGCGCTGAACGCCACGAAATCCGCGAAGCTCTGGCCGAGCAGTGTTCCCGTATAATTGAACAGGCGGAGTGCGAAGTTGTCGCCGTCCTTGGCCGCGTCGTAGATGTCCTTGGACGTGATGTTCTCCAGATCCCGGAGCGGGGTGGGCTGGCCGGACGCTTCCAGCCATTCGCGGGCCGTGCGGGCGATGCCGATGGCGGAGCAGTAGGCCTCCAGGCAGCCGGTCTTGCCGCAGCCGCAGGTACGGCCGTTGTGGCGCACCACGCAGGTGTGGCCCAGCTCGCCGGCGAAGCCGTCGTGCCCGTAGAGGACCTTGCCGTCCACCACGATGCCGCTGCCGACGCCGGTGCCGAGGGTGATCATAATGAAATTCTTCATACCGCGGGCGGCGCCGTAGGCCATCTCGCCCACCGCCGCCGCATTGGCGTCGTTGGTCAGGGACACCGGCACGCCTTCACAGGCCGCGGAGAGCTTCTCCGCCAGGGGGACGGCGCTCTTGGCCGCCCAGGCCAGGTTCGGTGCGAAAGCCACCACGCCCGTATAATAGTTGCCGTTCGGCGCACCCACGCCGATGCCGCGGATGTCGTCTATCGTCATACCGGCCTGCAGCACGCAGGTCTTCACGGCCTCGGCGAGCGCCGCGATATAGGCGTCCGCATCGTCACCGAAGGTGTCCGTACGGATGGCGCTCTGGTACAATACGTCGCCGCGGGCGTCCACGACGCCGATCTTGGAGGTCTGGCCCCCGATGTCGATACCGACTACAAATTGCTTTGCCATAATGGATTCAGATTAGTCTACGGGGATGTCCTTGTTCACGTTCTTGCTGCCGATGAGTGCATAGAAAACCATATATACGAGCACGGCGATGACAACCACGTAGCTGATACGCAGCGAGCCGATGGTGGTGCCCACGATGGAGTTCTGGATCAGCGGGAGGATACCGCCGCCGACGACCATCATCATAAAGATGCCGGAAGCCTTTTCCGTGTACTTGCCCAGGCCCTCGGTGGCCAGGTTGAAGATGCAGCCCCACATAATGGAAGTGCAGAGGCCCATCAGCACAAGGAAGACGGTAAAGAGAGGCACATTGTTGATTGCGAACGAACCGTTGCTGAAGCCGACCATAGAGACACCCTTCGTGGCGGGAACGATCATAGAGATGAGGACCAGCACGATACCGATGCAGGAAACGGTGAGCAGCTGCGCGCGGCTGGAGATCTTGCCGCTGATGAAGCCGGAAGTCAGACGGCCGACCAGCATCAGCAGCCAGTAAAGACCGGTCATACCGCCGATGATGGCGGCGGCATTGGAAGAATTGGCAGGATCGAACAGGTTGAAGTTCACTTCCTTGCCCAGGAAGTTGCCGAAGGTGTTCGGGATACCGACTTCCATACCCACATAGCAGAAGATGGCGATGGCGCCCAGCACGAAGTGACGGAAGTTCCAGGGGCTGTGCTCGCTCTTCACGGCAGCAGATTCGGTCTTCCTCTGATGAGGCTCTTCTATCTTGGCGAAATAGATGACGATGAACGCCACGACGAAGATGGCGATGGCGCCGAACAGCATCGGGCTGACCTCGGTGATCTTCGTGCTCTTGGTGATGGCGCCGACATAGGAACCGACCATAATCGGGGCGATCGTTCCGGCAAAGGAGTTGCAGGCGCCGCCGAGCTGAAGGAGCTGGTTGCCCTTAGCTCCGCCGCCGCCGATGAGGTTCAGCATCGGATTGACGACCGTATTCAGCATACATACGCAGAGGCCGCAGACGAAAGCGCCCAGCAGGTAGATGCAGAAGCCGGGGATACCGGAACTGAAACCGGAAAAGTACTGGATGAGCAGGCCGACGACACCCACTGCGATAGCGATCAGCGCGGTCTTCTTGTAACCAACCTTCGTCAGCATATTTCCGGCAGGAATACCCATAAACAGGTATGCCAGGAAATTCATAAAGTTACCCATAAAGCCGAGCGCCGGATTGTTGCCCACGGCATCGTCCATCGTCCAGATGTTGCCAACAGGCGCGGCCATGTTGGTGACGAATGCAATCATCGCGAAGAGGAAGAACATCGTGATGACTGCAACCATGTTGATTTTTTTCTTTTCCATTGTTCTATGATGTTTTAGTGATTATTATCAGAGGGATGCGAGATTCTTTTCGTTGAGCAGCGCCTTGCCTTCGGGCGTGTAGGCGTAGGCGATGCGGTCGGCGTAATGCTCCTCGACCTTGCGGCGCACGATCTTCATCGTGGAGTTCATCATCTCGTTGGCGATGGTGTAGGGCTCGTCGCAGACGACCACCGCGGCCGGCAGCCAGCGGTCCGGGAACAGGTCCTCGTGCGGGCCGCCCGTCTTGTAGGTGTCGATCTCGGCCTGGATCTTCTCCAGCATCGCCACCTTGCCTTCGCGGGTCTTCGGGTCCAGGCCCTGCTGCTTCGCGTAATCGGCGAGCGCCTCCTTCTCCGGCACGATGAGCACGATGGTATAGGGGTTCTGGTTGTTGTGCAGGACCACCTGGGAGACGTATTTCGACACCTCGGGGAGGCTGTCCTCGAAAGCCTCGGGCGAGTACTTCTCGCCGTCGGAACTGATGAGCAGCGACTTGAACCGGCCCGTCACATAGAGGAAGTCGGGGTCGAAGGGGCAGATGTAGCCCATATCGCCGGTGTGCAGCCAGCCGTCGACGACGGTCTTGGCCGTGGCCTCCGGATTCTTCCAGTAGCCGGCCATCACGTTCTCGCCGCGCACGACGATCTCGCCCTTCTGGCCGTGGGGCAGCTCGTTGCCCTGGTCGTCGCAGATGATGCAGTCCATCGGGCGGACGATGCGGCCGGAGGATCCGAAGATGGCGTGGCCGGTGGAGTTGGCGCAGATGATCGGGGTGGCCTCCGTGAGGCCGTAGCCCTGGAACATCGGCATTCCGACGGCGCAGAAGAAGCGCTGGAGCTCGATGTCCAGCAGCGCGCCGCCGCCCACGAAGTACTTCATCCGGCCGCCGAAACTTTCGCGCACCTTCTTGAAGAGGATCTTGTCGAAGAGCCACATCAGCGGCTTGCGCCACCAGTTCAGGAAGCCGCCGCGGTTGTAGTATTCCTTGTTGTAAGCGATGGCATTCTTCACGGCGAAGTTGAAGAGCTTCTCCGCCTTGGGGCCCTTGGCCTTGATGCCGCTCTCGATGTTCTTCTTGAAGTTACGGGCCAGCGCAGGCACGGAAAGCATCACGTGCGGACGCGTCTCGCGGATGGCCACGGGGACGTTCTTCAGCGTGGCGAGGGAGTTCTTGCCGATGGGCACGAAAGCGATGCTGCCGCCGGAGTACATCATCGTGTACATACCGGCCACGTGCCCGAAGCAGTGGTCCAGCGGCAGGATGATGAGCATCACGGAATTCTCTTCGATCTGGATGACGGAATGGCCCTGGGCCACGTTGGCCGTATAGTTGCGGTGCGTGAGCAGGATGCCCTTCGGGTCGGCGGTGGTGCCGGAGGTGTAGCTGATGTTGGCGTAGTCGTCGGGGCCGACGGAGGAGTAGCGCGCAATGAAGGCGGCCTCGTTCTCCTGGAGGAAGGCGTCGCCCATCTTCTGCACCTCGGACATCCGGATCTCCTTCTCCTCCAGGACATCGTAGCTGAAGGCCGTGTCGTCGAAGACGATCACCTTCTTCACGGCCGGGCACTGGGGCAGGATCTTGCGGATCTTGGGCAGCTGGTTGCCGGACACGAGGATCCACTGCGAATCGGAGTGACCGATGCGGAAGATCAGGTCGGCGTCGGCGCCGAGGTTCACCGACAGGGGGACGTCGGTGGCGCCGGCGTACAAGGCGCCCAGCTCGGCTAGGATCCACATCGCACGGCTCTCGGACAGCAGGGCGATCTTGTCGCCTTTCTCCAGGCCGAGGGCCATCAGGCCAGCGCCGATGCGGTAAGCGGTCTTGCGCGTCTGCTCCTGGGTGATCTCCTGCCAGACGCCGTCCACCTTCTCGCGAAGATAGACGTGGTCGGCAAACTGATGCGTGTACTTCTCGACAAAGTCGATGATGGTGGGTCTTCCGTTATTCTCCATACTGCTTGTCTTTCGGGGTGAAGAGGCCGTACAGCTGGGCGTCGATCATATCGGTCACCTTGGCGAAGTCCTCGGGGTTGTTGCCGAACTTGATGTGGTCCGCGTCGATGATTAGCAGGTTGCCCGGATAGTCCTTGATCCAGTTCTCGTACTTTTCGTTCAGGCCGGTCAGGTAGTCGATGCGGATGCTCTTCTCGTACTCGCGGCCGCGCTTCTGAATCTGGGAGATGAGGTTCGGAATGCTGGAGCGCAGGTAGATGAGCAGGTCCGGATTCCCTACCAGCGACATCATCAGGTCGAAGAGGTCGCTGTAGTTCTCGAAATCGCGGGTGCTCATCAGCCCCATATCGTGCAGGTTCGGGGCGAAGATGCGGGCGTCCTCGTAGATGGTGCGGTCCTGGATGATCACGTCGTCGGTCTTCGCAATCTCCACCACGTCCTTGAAGCGCTTGTTGAGGAAATAAATCTGGAGATTGAACGACCAGCGCTGCATATCCTCATAGAAATCAGAGAGATACGGGTTGAAGTCCACGGATTCGTACTTGGGAATCCAACCATAGTGCGCGGCCAGCATCTTGGTGAGCGTGGTCTTGCCGCTGCCGATGTTTCCTGCTATCGCAATGTGCATATTCCGTTTCTTTATAGCTTACAAATTTACGAATTATTTGAATAGTCCGAACAGTTCGGCGTCGATCTTGTCCGTAATGGACGCGAAATCCTCCGGCCGGTTCTCGAAATCCAGGTGGTCCGCGTCGATCACGAGCAGCCGCCCCTTGTATTCTGCGATCCACTTTTCATATCGCTCGTTCAGCCCGGAGAGGTACTCCAGGCTCATCGACTGCTCATAGTCGCGGCCGCGTTTCTGGATCTGGGAGACGAGGTGCGGCACGCCGCACTTCAGGTAGATGAGCAGGTCCGGCGGGCTCACCATCGACATCATCAGGCGGAACAGCTGCATATAGGTGTCGTAATCCCGGTCGGAGAGGTTGCCGAGGTCGTGGTTGTTGGCCACGAAGATCTCCACGCCTTCGAGGATGGTGCGGTCCTGGATGATCACCTCCCTGGACTTGGCGATGTCCAGCAGGTCCTGGAAGCGCTGTGCCAGGAAGTAGGTTTCCAGGTTGTAGGACCAGCGCGGGATGTCCTTGTAATAGTCCTCCAGATAGGGGTTGTACGTCACGGCTTCGTATTTGGGCGTCCAGCCGTAGTGTTCCGAGAGCTTGCGGGTGAGCGTGGTCTTTCCGCACCCGATGTTTCCAGCGATTCCGATGTGCATCTTGGTTATGAGTGTAACATACAAATTTAACACAAGTTTTGTAAATTTGCCATAACAAAAGACGCAAAGTGATGCTCAATATCCGTTCCCTCACCTGCAACGATCTCCAGGAACGCTGCTACATCGTCTGGCGCGAGGCGCCCCGCTGCGCCGTGGTCGATCCCGGCTGCTGCGGGGAAGACAGGCTGAAACTGCTCTGGAAGGTGCTCGAAGAGGAAAAACTCACCCCCGAGGCCATCCTTCTCACGCATTCCCATTTCGACCACATCTATGCCGTGAAGGACCTCCTGGACCGTTTCGGCGCCATTCCGGTGTATATGCACCCGGACGAGAAGCGCATCCTCCGCCACGTCGGCGTGATGCCCCGGTATATGGGCCTGCCGGAACCGGACGCGGACTTCCCCTGGACGGAACTTGCGGAAAGGCCGCTCGCCGTCGCGGGAATGAAATTCGAGGTCATCGCCACGCCCGGGCACAGCCCGGGGAGCGTGTGCTACCTGGACCGCGAGGCAGGCATCCTCTTCAGCGGCGACACCCTTTTCGCCGGCTCCATCGGCCGCTCCGACCTCCCGGGCGGCGAATACGACGACCTCATCCGCTCCATCCTGGAGAAACTCCTCCCGCTCGACCCCGCCACACGCATCTTCCCCGGTCACGGCCCTTCCTCCACCATCGGCCAGGAACGCACGGGCAACCCCTTCCTCGAACCCTTCAACGAGCCGGAAGAAGCGCTGGATCCCGATTTGGAACCGGTGGTGATTACCCGGAACTGATTATTTCAGGAACGCGAAGAACACCGCCAGCACCAGGCAGGCGAACGCGGCGAGGTGGTTCCACTCGAAATGCTGTCCCTGGAAGAGGAAGTGCACGATGAGCGTGAAGATGGTCAGGGAGATCACTTCCTGCAGGATCTTCAGCTGCATCAGGCTGAAGGGGCCGCCGTTGCCCGCGAAACCGATCCGGTTGGCCGGCACGGTGAGGCAGTACTCGAAGAAGGCGATTCCCCAGGAAAACAGGATGACGAGGATCAGCGGCCATCCGGTCGAGATCTTCATCTCCTGGAGTTTGAGATGGCCGTACCACGCGAGCGTCATAAAAACGTTCGAGCAGACGAGCATCAGGATGGTCCAGATTCCTTGTTGCATAGCGCGTAATCGAAAAAAACGCGCAAATATAGCAAAAACTATCGTACGGTGAACAGGTGCACCCGGCGCTCGCCCTGGCCGTCGATCAGCGTCAGGCGGTGCTGCCCCGGGGCGGGGTCCACACGCAGTTCGTGCTCGCCGGTGGTCTCCCCCACGAATTCGTCGTCGATATGCCAGTAGATGGTGGCGGTAGGGTCGGAATGCGCGGCCCGGAAAACTGCTCCGTTCTGCTGGCCCGACAAGGCACGCGTGAGCACCAGCGTGATGCCGTTCTGCGGATAGATGATCTCGATGGGGTTATGGCCGGACGAGGCCGCGTCGTAGAGCGGATGCTTGGGCGGCAGCGGCTTGTACTCCAGATGCCGCTGCATATAGTACCACTCCTGGGCGGGCGGCAGCACGAAGCGCACTTCGGTGCGCATCTCTTCCGGCGGACACACGCTCGAATTCACCTGCCAGCGCCCCTCGGCGTCCAGATGCACCAGGCGGTGGTAGCGGCACATATCCGGCTGCTCGGCCACGTCCGGCACCCACAGGGTGTCGCGGTGCGGGCAGAGGTCGCTCGCCGGGAAGCCGCTCTCGTGGCACACCTCGACCTGCGTCATCTCCCCGGTGGGACGGGAGAACCAGCCGGAGCCGGACAGCGACGAGAACACGTCGAACATCACCGGCGCGGCATAGGACACGCCCGTCATTCCGGCGCGGCCCTCACCGTCGCTGTTGCCCACCCAGACCGCCACCACCCAGTCGCGGTTCACGCCCACGCACCAGGCGTCGCGGTTCCCCCAGCTCGTACCCGTCTTCCAGGCGATCCGCCGGCCGGTGGCGAAATCCATCCAGGAAGCCTCCTCCTCGGGCCGGTTGGCGTTCGAGAGCGCCTCGAAGGTCAGGTAGGCAGACGCCTTGCCGACGGGAATCTTCCGCACGGGCAGACGGCTCCGCCGCGCATCCGAAAGATACGCAAGCTCCTCATATACGGTATCTTCCGCGAGCTCAGCCGCCATATAGTAATAGGCGCGGGCCAGCGTTTCCAGCGTGATTTCGGCCCCGCCGAGGATCAGCGACAGGCCGTAGTGGTCGGCATCCTTGTCGATGGTCGTGAAACCCATTCCGTGCAGCACATCCAGGAAACGCTCCGCGCCGAAGTCCTCCAGCATCCGCACGGAAGGGACGTTCAGCGAACGCTCGATGACCTCGTGCGCGGGAACGGCCCCGTCGAAGGTGCGGCTGTAGTTGTGCGGCGAGAAATTATTGTGGTTGTAGGGCGTGTCCTTCACCAGCGAGCCGGGCAGGATTTCGCCCGCCTGAAGCATCGAGGCGTATAGGAGCGGCTTCAGGGTGGAGCCGCTGGACCGCGCGGCCGGAATCATATCCACGTCGGCCCCGCGCACCCGGGGAGCGCAGCCGCGCGTATTGCCGTAGTAGGCGCGGATCTCACCCGTATGCACGTCCGTGACCAGGATGCCCATATTGTCCACCAGATTGGTGCGGTAGGTGTCGAAATAGCGCCGGGCGATGGCGTTCACCCGCTCCTGCAGCACGGCGTCCAGCGTCGTGGAGAAGGGGCCGTCGCCCCGTTCCAGCCGGCAGCGCTCCAGCAGATGGTAGGCCAGGTCCGGCATCGGCAGCGGCTTGTCCGGCAGGGGCTCGTCCTTCGCCAGCAGACATTCCGTCTCGTCGATCACGCCCTTCGCCGCCAGCTTGTCCAGCAGTGCATTGCGCTTCTCCAGGAGCCGCTCCCGGCTGCGGCCCGGATGGATCAGGCCCGGGGCGTTGGGAAGGACGGCAAGCATCGCGCTCTCGCCCCAGGAAAGGTCGTCGGCGCTGCGCCCGAAATAGCGCCAGGCGGCAGCCTCCAGCCCCACCACATTGCCGCCGAAAGGCGCATTGGATGCATACAGGAGCAGGATTTTCTTTTTGCTGCAACGGAATTCCAGGCGCGTGGCCAGCACCATCTCATAGAGCTTCTCCGGCAGGGACCGGGGCTTGTCGGGACGGCTCAGGCGGATGACCTGCATCGTCAGGGTGCTGGCGCCGCTGACCACGTCTTTACGACGTATGTTCTGCACCAGCGCCCGGGCGGCGGACAGCGGGTCCACCCCGCCGTGCAGCCAGAAGCGCTTGTCTTCGAATGCCACGATGCAGCGGGTGAACTTCTCCGGCACGTGGTCCGACGGCGGAAAACACCACTGCCCGTCCGCGGAGATGCGCGCCCCCAGCAAGGTGCCGTCGGCAGCCGTGGCCGTGGCGCAGAGCGGCGCGCGGAACAGTTGGCGGGGCAGACAGAAAAGATACCAGACAATCAGAATCGCCGGCACCGAAATCAAAAGTATTTTCTTAACTTTGGCCATCGTTAGAACAAATGTAGTAATTTTCCTATGAAATCAGTCCGTTTCTTCTTCGCTTTGGCCGTGACTGCCGGCCTGCTCGCCGCCTGCCAGGGCGGCGGCGTCAAGAACACCGCCGGACCCTCCGTCTCCGCCGTGGCCGGCGGGGCCGACCTGGCGCTCAACAACGAAGGCACCGCCCCCGACGGGCAGGACGTCGATCCCGAGGTGCCGACCATCCGTTTCCTCAGCAAGGGGTCCATCCTCCCCTCTTCGGGCAATCTGGACCTGCTGTTCGGCAGCGTCTCCTATGCCAAGGCGCAGGTGCGCGTGAAGAAGATTTACAGCAACAACATCCTGCAGTTCCTGCAGTTCGACACCTACGAAACCCGCTATGAGCTCTATAAGGTGGCGGGCGTCGTGGCGGACACCACCCTCGTGCTGGGCGACCGCAACGCGGACCACATCCGCGAGTGGCGGACCTACGGCCTGAGCCTCGACGAGCTGGTGAAGCCGGAGCCCGGCGCCATCTACCACATCGAGATCCGCGGCCGCGAACCCCTCGTGGAAGAGGATTTCTGGGACAGCGACTCCTCTTTCGGCAACTATGAGACTTACGAAGAGCGCAGCGTGGACCTGCTGGCCAGCGACCTCGTGCTGATCGCCAAGAAAGGCGACGGCGCCACCGAAGTCTTCGCCTACGACGTCCTGCGCGGAAAGCCCGTCTCCGGGGTGCGCGTGAAACTGTTCGACTTCGCGCAGCAGGAACTCGCCAAGGGCCAGACCGACCGCGACGGCCACGTCTCCTTCCCCGCCTCCGGCGAGGGGCGCTTCATCTCCGCCACCAGCGGCAAGAACTACGCCTACCTCGACCTCAAGAACGAGAAGGCGCTGTCCACCAGCAAGTTCGACGTCAGCGGCACCACCCACGAAGGGGGCATCAAGGCCTATATCTTCGGCGAGCGCGGCGTGTGGCGTCCGGGCGACACCCTGCACGTCAGCGTGGTCACGCTCTTCGACGACGCTCCCCTGCCGGCCGGCCATCCGGTAACGGCCCAGCTGCGCAACCCCGACGGGCAGCTGACCCAGACCCTCACCGAGCACGACAACGGCACCAACCTCTACCACTTCCCCTTCACCACCGCCCAGGACGCCCCTTCCGGCCGCTGGCGCGTGGACGTGAACGTAGGCGGGCAGACCTTCAGCAAATCGCTCCGCGTGGAGACCATCAAGCCCAACAAGCTGGACATCAGCCTGCGTTTCGACGACGACTACATCATCCCCGACCGCAACTGCGTGGGCGACATCGCCGTCAACTGGCTCTACGGCGCCCCCGGCGCGGGCCTCAAGATCAACGGCTCGCTGGAACTCAGCGCCGCCACCACGTCCTTCAAGGGCTGGGAGGACTACGACTTCCGCGACGACACCCGTTCCTTCGAGACGCAGAAACTCATCTACAACGACTTCAAGACCAACGACGAAGGCCACGCCTTCATCAACACCTGGTACGAGGTGAACAAGGCGGCCACGCCGGGCCTGCTGAACGCGGGCTTCACCTTCCAGGCCTACGAGCCCTCCGGCGAGTTCAGCACGTCCTACAACAGTATCAGGATGTCGCCGTTCAACACGTACGTGGGCATCAGGACCGAGATGGACAAGGACAACTGGGGCAGCCGCTACATCCGTTCCGGCAAGCCGCACAAGTTCGAAGTGGCCACGGTGAACGCCGAGGGCAAGGGCGTGAACGCCTCCGGGCTGCACGCCGAGATCTACCACGTGGACTGGAGCTGGTGGTGGGACGCCTCCGGCCAGATCGCCAGCTATATGGCGGGCAAGAGCAAGGAACTCTTCTTCGAGCAGAACGTCTCCACCAGCGCCGGCAAGGGCAGCTTCAGCTACGACTTCGCCGACGCCCCGGACGGCCTGTATTTCGTCCGCGTCACCGACCGCGGCGGCCACGCCACCTCGATGCTCTGCGAAGTCTATGAGAACCGCAGCGCCTCCGACGTTTCCGAGGCCTCCACGCAGCTGAATATGCTTATCGACAAGGAGACCTACAACGTCGGCGAAACGGCCCGCATCACCATCCCGTCCGCCGCAGGAAGCAGCGCCCTCGTGTCCATCGAGAAGGGCGGCAGGATCCTCTCCACCCGCCGCGTGGACTGCTTCGCCGGCAGCACGGAGATCCGCATCCCCGTCACGAAGGAGATGATGCCCAACGCCTACGCGTCCATCGCGCTCATCCAGCCGCACGGCAACGTGCACAACGACGCCCCCATCCGCCTGTACGGCGTGCAGAACATCAACGTCGAGGACGCCTCCTCCCGCCTGAATCCGGTGCTCGACATCCCCGCCGAGACCAAGCCGGAAGCCCCGCTCACCTTCAAGGTGAAGGAAGAGAAAGGCCGCCCGATGAGCTACATCGTCGCCCTCGTGGACGAGGGACTCCTCTCGCTCACCGGCTTCAAGACCCCGGACGCCTGGGCTTCGTTCTATGCCAAGGAAGCCTTGCGCGTGCGCACCTGGGATGAATATGATTCCGTCATCGGCGCATTCGGCGGCCACATCGAGCAGCTGTTCGCCATCGGCGGCGACGACGAGGCCACGGGCGAACTGAAGCGCCAGGGAGCCGACCGCTTCAAACCGGTGGTCGCCTACCTCGGTCCCTTCGAACTGAAGGCCGGCAAGACCGCCACCCACAGCGTGGACGTGCCGCAGTACATCGGCTCCCTGCGGGCGATGGTCGTCGCCACCGACGGCAAGGCCCAGGGCAGCACCGCCAAGAACGTGGCGGTGACGCAGCCGGTGATGGTCCAGGCCACCCTGCCGCGCACCCTGAGCATCGGCGAGACCATCCAGGTCCCCGCCACCGTTATGACCCTCAGGGAAGGCGTGGGCACCGTTAAACTGAGCATCAAGACCGATGACCTGCTTACGGTCAAGGGCCCGTCCTCCAAGGACGTCAAGGCCCCGGACAACGGACAGGTCGTGGAATACTTCGACGTCCAGGTGGGCGAGCAGACCGGCATCGCGCACGTGACCGTCACGGCGCAGTCCGGCTCCGACAAGTCTGTCAGCAACGTGGAGATCGACGTGCTCAACCCGAATCCCGAGATCACCCGCGTGCAGTCCTTCCTGCTCGAGGCGGGCAAGAACAAGGACGCCAGCGCCGAACTCTTCGGCCTGCCGGGCACGAATTCCCTGGCGGTGGAGCTCTCCTCCATCCCGGCCATCGACCTCGGCCGGCGGATGAAGTACCTGCTCGAGTATCCTTACGGCTGCGTCGAGCAGACCATCTCCGCCGCCTTCCCGCAGCTCTACCTCTCCCAGGTGATGGACTGCGACGAGAACACCGTCAAGCGCAGCGCACGCAACGTCACCGCCGCCATCAACCGCCTGCACAGCTTCCGCCGTCCGGACGGCTCGCTGAGCTACTGGCCGGGCACTTCCACCGCTTCTTCCTTCGGCACCGCCTATGCCCTCCACTTCCTGCAGGAGGCGGAGAACCAGGGCTACGCCGTCCCCGCCGACCTCAAGGCCGGCCTGGTCCGCTACCTGACGAACAGCGTCGTGTCCAACAAGAAGGAAGGCGAGTTCGTGCGGGCCTACGGGCTCTACGCACTCGCCTCGGCGGGCAAGCCGCAGCGCAGCGCGATGAACCTGCTGCGCGAGCAGGCCAAGAAGATGCCGCGCAGCGCCGTGTGGATGCTCGCAGGCGCCTATGCCAGCGACGGCAAGAAGCAGGTCGCCACCTCGCTCACCAACGGCCTGCCGTACATCGAGGCCGCCGGACAGAGCTACTACGAGTATTACGGCAGCGAAGACCGCAACCGGGCCATCGCCCTGCGCACCTCCATCCTGACCGGCCAGAAGGAAGCCGCCTTCGAGCTGGCCGAAAAGGTGGCCGAATCGCTGAACGACAGCCAGCATTATATGAGCACGCAGGCCACCGCCTGGTCGCTCTACGCCATCAGCGACTACGCCCGCACGATGGCCGGCGGCGGCGTGGCGGGTTCCGTGAAGGGTCCCGAGAAGACCTACAAGCTCAGCACCGACAAGGCCCTCGTCCGCCAGGAGGTCGCCCTCGCCAAGGACGCCGCCGGCAAGGCCGCCCTGAACATCTCCAACACCGGAAGCACCCCGGTGCACGCCGTCATTTCCGTGACCGGAACCCCGAAGGCGGGTACCGAAAAGGCCAAGGCCTCCGGCCTGAGGATGACCGTCTCCTATGTGGATGAGTTCGGCGCGCCCATCGCCGTGGATACCCTCTCCCGCGGCCGCAACTTCAAGGCCGTCGTGACCGTGACCAACACCGGTTCCGCAGCCGTCCGCGACCTCGCCCTCGCGCACAAGTTCCCGTCCGGTTGGGAAATCCGCAACGACCGCATCAACCGCGAGGATTACACCTTCCCCGCCGGCCTCAACTATCAGGACTTCCGCGACGACCGCGTGTACAGCTTCTTCGACCTGGGTGCCGGACAGAGCGTGACCGTGACCACCGGCCTTACGGCCACCTATCCCGGACGCTTCTACCTCCCGGCCGTGAGCTGCGAGGCGATGTACGACGACACCGTCTCCGCCCTCGTCCCGGGCAAGTGGACCGAGGTGAAATAGTTTACTTGAAAACCTCCCGTAAAACCCGCAGCGAGCGCGCCTCGATGCGGGTTTTGCATTTACGGCCTCTTGAGCCACAGGCCCAGCACGGGGTCTGCAAGAAAGATAGTGCCTTCTTCTGAGTAAATAAGACCTTTCTCAAGCAGGGCCTTCCTCGTCGAAACGGATGCGGCCGAAGAACCGAGTTTGTACTTGCTGATGACTTCGGCGGAGGAAAAACCCTGACTGATGCCGTCAGAAACGGCCTTGAGGAATCTCATCTGCACGGAGGTCAGATTCTCCGTCCGGCTTTCGAACAGAGCCGTATTCTGATCGATCAGTTCATCGGTGGCTTTATCGATATCGTCTTCGCTGACTACCTGGCCGGAAAACAGATAGACATACCAACATAGTTGCTGCACATAGGAAGAATGATAATCCACGATGCTGCAGATCCTTTCAATCTGGTCCGGGCTAATGGTCTTTCCTCCTTCCCGGAATTTCTCTGAGATAAATGAATTCCAGTATGTAAGCGGGATTTTCTTCAAGTACAGAATATCTCCGAATTTGTAGAATGGCTTTGTTTCGTCATCAAACAGCCCTTCCATCATATGTCTTTTGCTGCCGAACAGGCAGTAACTTACCCTGGTCTGGTGCTGCCAGGCGGTCCTCAGTTGCTTTTGGAAGGTCAGACTATCTTCAAATTCTGCAATCTGCTGGAACTCATCGAGACAGATGACGATGCGGATGCCCTTCTTTTCCGCAACCCTCTCGGGAAGCGCCAGAATATCTTCAATTGATTGCTGCTCATTGTTCAGCCCCAACTGCAACTTGAGCGGGCTGGCACTCTCCGGCGACAGGTTTAGACCGACGTTGATCCTGCCCAGAAACTTCCGTGCATTCTCGAGAAACTCTTCAAATGCCGAAGCCGTTTGTTTCAGAACGGCGTTTCCAAGTATTTCACAAAACTCGGCGGCTGTCTTGGCTTTGAAAACATCGGCGAATACACAGATGAGTTGGTCACTGCCGGATTCCCGAATGACCTTTTTGACCAAGGAGGTCTTCCCCCAGCGCCTGGGAGAAACGATGAAAGTATTGATACCACCGGCAAAGTTGGCCGCCAGCCTGGCGGAATCTTTCTCTCTGTCAGTAAAGCAATTATCCTCTACTGGTTTACCAAAAACAAATACTTGCTCCATAATGGTTCCGTCTTTTCTGCAAATGTAAGTAATTATTTAGTAAGTTACAACTTAGTAAGTATCTACTTGCGCGAAATTAATACCGGAACCCCATTAACCTCCAAGAATTGGGGAAGGCCTCCAAAATAGCCGGAGACCTTCCCCAAAATCACTATTCTATCAAGGGCTATTTCAGCGCGGCGAGGGCCGGGAAGAGGTATTCGTAGACCAGGTTCTGCTCGGCCTGGAGATTGTCAGAGTCGGCGGTGCAGGCGATTACGGCGTCGCTGTCCGGAATGACAAAGATGTACTGGCCGCGGGCGCCGTCCGCCCGGTAGGCATTGTCGGGGCAGCGCCACATCTGATAGCCATAGCCCAGCATAAAGGTGCAGTTTTCGGGGGTCAGACCGCGCTCTGCCGCATTGTCAGGCCGCGTGCCGGCGGGCACGGACGGGACCTGATATTTGGACGCTTCTTCCACCCAGGCTTCGCTGACCAGGCGCTTGCCGTTCCACACGCCCTTCTGCAGGAAGAGCTGGCCGAACTTGGCCATATCCTCAGTCTTGAGCTGAAGGCCCCAGCCGCCGGCGTTGATGCCCTGCGGGCTCTCCTCCCATTCCGGAATCTGGATGTGCAGCGGCTCGAAGAGGCGCGGCGTCAGGTAGTCGAGCACCTTCTGCCCGGTCACTTTCTGGACGATGGCGGAAAGCATATAGCTTCCGAGCGAGTTGTAATAGTACCAGGTGCCAGGCTCGTGCACGAAGGGATGCGAAAGGAAACTGGCCACCCAGTCCTCGCTCGCCCGGAAGTTGGGCGACGACTCCTGGCCGCAGTTCATTGTGAGCAGGTCGTGCACCGTGACGGCCTTCAGGTTGTCGGAGACCTCCTCCGGAAGCCGGTCGGGGAAGAAGTCCACCAGCTTGTCGGTGACTTTCAGGAGCCCGTCGTCCACGGCCATACCCACGGCCGTGGCGGTGAAGGACTTGCTGACGGAATGCATCGCGTGCGGCTTGTCCGGGGCGGCGTCGCCGTACCAGCCTTCGTACAGCACCTTGCCGTGCTTGAGAATCATCAGGCTCTCGAAGAGGACGGAATCGTCGGCTTTGTCGCCGGCGAGGACCGCATCGACGGCCTCCTGGATGGAAGCCGGCGTTTCGGCACGGGGAAGGTCCACGATTTCTTTCTTGCCACAGGAGACAAACAGGATGGCGGCCATTATGGCCAGGGACAGCATCAGGATTCTTTTCATATGTTATTGGTATTCTTTGAAGATGCACTGGAGCGCAGCGACGCAGGGGAGTTTGAGGGGGAACGCCCCCTCAATCATAGGGTTTACCCGCCAGACGCTCGTCAGAGCGTCTGGCCGCCGATGAACTCACGCATAATCGAGGTCGGCGGGATGGCGGCGATCTCGGCGGGCTTCAGGGCCCGGACGCGCGTCAGGAACTCCAGCAGCACGGAGGCTTTCGGATAGGCCGGCGAAGACTCGCTGATGCCGCACAGGAGCGGCTCGGCGTAGTACTTCAGCAACGGGACGTCGTACAGGGTGGAGGAGTTGAACACCACGTTGGCGTTCTCCTCGAAGGGGAAGATATTGCGCGTCTCGCCGCGGCGCACGGACGGCCAGCGGAGGATGTTGTCCTCCGGCGAGATGCCGCGGACGCGGTTGTCGCGCACGATGCGGCGCAGCAGCCGCTTGTCGGTGGTGGAACCGTGGTCCTTCTCGCCGCCGGGCAGGGCCGAGAGGGCGGAAATGTAGACGTTGAAGATGCGGTCGCGCGGGATGGCGGGGGTCAGGGCGGGATTCAGGGCGTGGATGCCCTCCATAAAGAGGATGTCGCCGTCTTCAAGCTTGAGGAAGTTCCCTTCGAACACGCGGTGGCCCGCCTTGAAATCGAACCGCGGGAGCTCCACCGTCTTGCCGGCCAGCAGGTCGGTGAGCTGCTCGTTCAGGAGCTTCACGTCCATCGCCTCCAGCGCCTCGTAATCCCGTTCGCCGTTCTCGTCGATGGGCGTTTCGTCGCGCGCCACGAAATAATTGTCCAGTTCGATGACCTTGGGCTTAAGCCCGAGCACGCGGGCCTGCTGGGCGATGCGCAGCGAGGAACTGGTCTTGCCGCTGGACGAGGGCCCCGACATCATCACGATGCGGCACTTGCCCCTCCGCCAGAAGATCTGGTCAGCCGCCTGGGCGTACTGGCGCTCCTGGCGCGCTTCGCAGAGGTTGATCAGTTCGATGCCCTTGCCGGCATCCAGCGTTTCGTTGACTTTCTCGATGGTGTCGATGCCCACGGCCTGGCACCATTCCTTGTACTCCGCTCGCGCGGCTTCAATCTTTGTCATATCAGTTCCTTTAAGAAAGGCCCGGTGACCGACGCCGGGTCGGAAGCTATCTGTTCGGGTGTTCCCTTTGCAATAATCCTGCCGCCTGCGGCACCGCCGCCGGGGCCCATATCGATCAGGTAATCGACGCTTTTGAGCACGTCCAGGTTGTGCTCGATGATGATCACGGTGTTCCCCTGGTCCACCAGGCGCTGCAGCACGCCCAGCAGGACCTTGATGTCCTCGAAATGCAGGCCGGTGGTGGGTTCGTCCAGCATATAGAGCGTGTTGCCGGTGGCCTTGCGGGCCAGTTCGGCGGCCAGTTTCATCCGCTGGCTCTCGCCGCCGGACAGCGTCACGGCGGACTGTCCCAGATGGATGTATCCGAGGCCCACGTCTTCGAGCGCCTTGAGTTTCGGGGCGATCTTGGGGTGGGACTTGAAGAACTCGTACGCCTCGCTGACGGACATCTCCAGCACGTCGTTGATGCTCTTCCCGCGGTACCGCACCGCCAGGGTGTCTTCCTTGTAGCGGCGGCCGCCGCAGGCCTCGCAGCACACGGCCACCGACGGCAGGAAGTTCATCTCGATGACCTTGATGCCGGCGCCCTTGCACTCCTCGCAGCGCCCGCCGGGCACGTTGAACGAGAAGCGGCCTGCCTTGAAGCCGCGCACCTTCGCGTCCGGCGTCTCTTCGAAGAGGGCGCGGATGTCGCCGAAAACCCCCGTGAAGGTGGCCGGGTTGGAACGCGGCGTGCGCCCGATGGGACTCTGGTCGATCTCGATGACCTTGTCGATGTTCTCCACCCCCTCGATGCTGCCATAGGGCAGCGGGCGTTCCTTGAAATGGTAGAACTTCCCCTTCAGGATGGGCATCAGGGTCTCGTTGACGAGCGAGGACTTGCCGCTGCCGCTCACGCCGCTCACGCCGATGAACATCCCCAGCGGGAACTCCACGTCGATGTCCTTGAGGTTGTTGCCGCGGGCGCCGCGCAGCGTCAGGGTGAGGCCGTTGCCGCGCCGGCGGGACGGCGGGACGGCGATCGGGTTGTGTACCGGACGGGGCGGGCCGCTGTAGCAGATGTTCCCGCCCTTCTCGCCCGCGCCGGGGCCCACGTCCACGATCCAGTCGGCCGCGCGCATCGTCTCCTCGTCGTGCTCCACCACGATGACGGTGTTGCCCTCGTCGCGCAGTTTCTTCAGCGAGGCGAGCAGCTTGCGGTTGTCCCTCTGGTGCAGGCCGATGCTCGGCTCGTCCAGGATGTAGATGACGTTCACGAGCTTGGATCCGATCTGCGTGGCCAGCCGGATGCGCTGGCCCTCGCCGCCGGAAAGCGACGCCGTGGGCCGGTCCAGACTCAGATAGTCCAGGCCCACGTCCAGCAGGAAGCGGACGCGGTCGGAAAGTTCCTTGAGGATGTCGCGGGCCACGGTGCCCGCGCGCTTGTCCAGCTTGTCCGGGAGGGTGCCGAGCCAGGCGGCGAGTTCGCTGATCTCCATCGCGCTCACCTCGGCGATGTCCTTGCCGTCTATGCGGAAGCATTTGATATGTTCTCCCAGGCGGGTGCCGTGGCATACGGGGCACACCACCTTGTCTTCGATGTCGCCCACCACGCCGTCCCAGTTCACCATTTCCGCCTGGGCGCCGTCGCCTACGCGGTAAAATTCGTCCGAGCCGAACACCAGCAGGGTCACGGCCTCGTCCGGCAGGGCTGCGACGGGCTCGTACAGCGAGAAATCGTGCTTGCGCGCGATGGCGCGGACCAGCTCGAACTTCCGCCCGTCCCGGATGCGGCCCAGCGGGGCGATGCCGCCGTCCGCGATGGACTTGCTCCCGTCGGGGATGATGGTGTCCATACTCACGTCGGGCACGGTGCCCAGGCCCTTGCAGTGCGGACAGCAGCCTTCCGGGGAGTTGAAGGAGAAGGTATGCGGCGCCGGCTCCTGCAGGGAAATGCCGTTTTCGGGATCCACCAGGTGCTTGGAATAATGGTGGATCGCACCGGTCTCGAAATCGAACATCGCCAGCGACCCGCGGCCCATCGAAAGCGCCGTGGCCACGGAACTGCGCACGCGGGCGAGGTCTTCGTCGGAGGGCTTGAGCCGGTCCACCACCAGTTCGATGAAGTGGGCCTTGTAGCGGTCCACCGCCTCTATGGGACCGAGGTCGCAGATCTCGCCGTCGATGCGCACCTGCAGGTAGCCCTTCTTCCGGAGCGACTCGAACAGTTCGCGGTAGTGGCCCTTGCGGCCGCGCACCAGCGGGGCGAGCAACAGGCACTTGCGGCCCCGGTATTCCTGCAGGATAAGGTCTACGATCTGCGCGTCGGTGTAGCGCACCATCTCCTTGCCCGTCACGGGCGAATAGGCCGTGGAGGCGCGGGCATACAGCAGGCGGAGGAAATCGGAGATCTCCGTAATGGTGCCTACCGTCGAACGCGGATTGCTGCCGGTGGTCTTCTGCTCGATGGCGATGACCGGGCTCAGCCCGCCCACGCTCTCCACCTGCGGCTTTTCGAGGATGCCCATAAAATGCTTGGCGTAGGGCGAGAGCGTGTTCATATAGCGCCGCTGGCCCTCGGCGTAGAGCGTGTCGAAAGCCAGCGAGGACTTGCCGCTGCCGCTGATTCCCGTGATAACCACGAACTTGCGGCGCGGGATGTCCACGTTCACGTTCTTGAGATTATGGGCCCGGGCGCCGCGTATTTCGATCTTGCTCTCTTTCATAGATGCAAACACAAAAATACAAAATTTATGGTTAACTTTGTCAAAACCTTGTCTGCCGTATGTGGCTTTGGCTTACCGTCCTTTCCGCCTTGCTTCTGGGCACTTACGATGTCGCGAAGAAGCAGGCCCTGAAGCGGAACGGGGTCTACTGGATCCTCGTCACCGCCACGGGGCTCACGGCGCTCTACCTCTCGCCCTTCCTCTTCCTCACGTCGGGTTCGCTGTCCGACCACCTGAGCCTCGTGCTGAAGGCCGTCCTGGTCACGGCGTCCTGGGTGTCCGGCCTGATGGCGATGAAGTGCCTCCCGCTGACGACCGTCAGCACCATCAAGGCCTCCCGGCCGATGTTCGTGGTCATCTTCTCCATCCTCCTTTTCGGCGAGCACCTCAACCTGCTGCAGTGGCTCGGCGTGGCTGTCGTGATGACGGCCCTGTTCCTCAGTTCCCGCTCCAAGCGCCACGAGACTGACAAGAAAACTTCCGCCAAGGGCATCTCCCTGATGATCGTCTCGGTGCTGTCCGGTGCCGCCAGCGCCCTTTACGACAAGCACATCCTCCAGCATCTGCATCTCGAGCCGATGTTCGTCCAGAGTTGGACCAACGTTTATGTCACCATATTCCTGGCCATCCTGCTGCTGGTACAGTATTTGACGGACAAAGAGCATTTCCAGCCTTTTGTCCGGGACTGGCGCATCCTGCTGATTTCCGTGCTGATCACCGTGGCCGACGCCCTGTACTTCTTCGCAGTGAACGAGCCCGATGCTATGCTCTCCATCATCTCGATGATACGCCGTTGCTCGGTGCTGATCACCTTCCTCGGCGGCGTCCTGATCCTCAAGGAAGGCCACGTCAAGGACAAGGCGCTGGATATGGTCCTGATGATGGCGGGCGTCGCCCTGCTGCTTTGGGGCTCGTTGTAACCTGCTAATTGTACAAGAATGAAACGCATTGTCACGCTCATAGTCCTGCTGGGCCTCGGCCTCGCCGCCAGCGCCCAGTCCCCCCGCTTCAAACTCGGCAAGTGGACCGAGATCCAGACCGCCATCCTCCAGGAACTGACGCGTTCCTACGTGGACTCGCTGCCGGTGGACCGCATCGAGCGGCGCGGCATCGACGCGATGCTGGAGAACCTGGATCCCTACACGGTCTACATCCCCGAAGAGGAGAACGAGAACCTCCAGATGATGATCAACAAGACCTACGGGGGCATCGGCGCCGTCATCTACAAGCCCGACGTGCAGGGGAACGTCATCATCAACGAGCCTTACGCCGGCTCGCCGGCACAAAAATTCGGCCTGGTGTGCGGTGACGAGATCCTTGCCATCGACGGCGAGAGCGTCGTGGGCCTCACTTCCCAGCAGTGCAGCGAGAAGATGCGCGGCGACCCCGGTACGCAGGTGGTCTTCCTCGTGAAGAAGCTTCGCAGCGGCGAAGTGACGAACGTCACCGTCACCCGCGAGCGCATCCGCCTCCCGGACGTCGAGTACGCCGGGATGCTGGACGACAGCGTGGGATACATTTCCCAGTCCGGCTTTGCCGACGGCGTCGGCGCGGAAGTGCGGCAGGCCGTTTCCGATCTCAAGAAGCAGGGGATGAAGCTCCTCATCCTCGACCTGCGCGGCAACGGCGGAGGCCTGATGAACGAGGCCGTGGAGATCGTCTCCGCCTTCGTGCCGAGGGGTTCGGTGGTGGTGTCCGCAAAGGGCCGCGAACCGCAGTCCAGCTACACCCTCAAGACCACCCGGGAACCCGTGGACGCGAAACTGCCGGTCATCGTGCTGGTGGATTCCGGTTCCGCTTCCGCTTCCGAAATCGTGGCGGGCGCCCTGCAGGATATGGACCGCGCCACCATTATGGGCGAGCGCACGTTCGGCAAGGGGCTCGTCCAGAGCATCCGTCCCCTGCCTTACGGCGGCGAGCTCAAGATCACGACCGCCAAGTACTACACCCCTTCCGGCCGCTGCGTGCAGGCCATCGACTACGCCCAGCGCCGCCCGGACGGCAGCGTGGCGCACATTCCCGACTCGCTTACCCGCGAATTCAAGACGGCCCACGGCCGCACGGTCCGCGACGGCGGCGGCATCACCCCGGACGTGGAACTCAAATACCGGGAATACAGCCGCCTCACCTATTCCCTGGTCACCTACGGCATCATCGAGCAGTACGCCCTGGAGTATGTGCGGAAGCACGAAAGCATCCCGCCGGTGAAGGAATTCCGCCTTTCCGACGCGGACTACGAGGACTTCATCGCCTATGCGAAGGGCCAGGAGTTCGACTACCGTTCCTCCGCCAAGACCTATTTCGACCGGGCGAAGGAAGAGTTGAAGCTGGATGGCCTGGACGAGGCGATGAAACCGCAGCTGGATGCCCTGGAGCAGGTGCTCAATATGGAGAAGGAGGACTTCCTGCGGCTCAAGAAGGACGAGATCGTGCCCTTCCTCGAGGAAGAGATCGCCGTCCGCTACTACTTCCAGGAGGCTGGCGTCGAGGTCCGCATCCGCTATGACGACGCCCTCCGCCAGGCCGTCGCCTCCGAAAGGATCAAGCAGTATTGATGGTCCGGCATACCCGTCTCATCATCCTGAATGTAACCAAGGTCGGGGAACGGTCCCTCGTCCTGCACGCCCTCAGTCCCGACTGGGGGCGGCGCAGTTTCATCGCTTCCGTGCCCAAGGGCGGCGGAATGGCACCCTTCCAGTGCCTCAGCGTGCTGGACGGCGAGGTGGTGGAGAATCCCCGCTCCGAACTGTGGCGGGTACACGCCCTGTCGCAGAGCCACCCGCTGACGGGCATCCGCACCAGCCCGGCGAAGAACGCGATGACCCTGTTTATGGCCGAGGTGCTGTACAGGACCATCCGGGACGGGGCCCGGGAAGACGGGCTCTTTGAATGGTGCGAACGCTCCGTCCTTACCCTGGACGCCCTGCAGGGCGACTTCGCCAACTACCACCTCCGTTTCCTGCTCGAACTCGCCGCAGCCCTGGGCTTCGCCCCCTCCCTGGAGGACCTGATGCCCTTCGCCGGGCCGCATCTGGCGCAGGTCCGCGCCCTGCTGGAGTCCGATTTCAGCGCCTGTATGCTCGTTCCCCTGAACGGCGAGGCCCGCAGCGAGATCGCGGAACTCCTGCTCCGCTACCTGGGCTATCATACAGAAACCCGCATCGAGGCGCGCTCTCTGCGGGTTTTAAGGGAGTTATTCCGATAATCTCTATTTCCTTTCCAACTTCGCGAAGGGATTTCCCATCATCTCGGCCCAGAGGGTGCCGTCGTTATGGAATTTCACCTCGAGCGGCATACGCATACCATTGCCGAAGGGGAAGTTGACGGTGGCGCGGTTCCCGCGGACGCGGGCGGCCTGGGGCTCCTGCCCAGGCATCTCGCACTGCCAGCTGCCGTCAGGGAGTTTCTTGAAAGTGAGGTCGAACGCCATCTCCTGGCCGCCCATACCCCGCTGTGCCTTCCCCACCCAGTGACCTTCGAAATCGCCGTCAGGCTGGTCGGCCGGATTCACCGGGACCTCTCCTTCCAGAATGCGGTCGGAGCGGAACGGCGGCACCGCCAGCCCGCTCGCGCCGGTCAGGTTGCCGGGAAGGAAATTGCGGAACGAATAGCGGACCGCCACCGGCTCCTTCACCTCCGGGCTGGTGACCACGAGGGTGTTGCGCATCTGAACCACGCGGCCCTCGGCGGGATGGAACACCAGGTCGGGACCGCAGAGCTCCAGGCCCTCGATGCTGTCGAAGAGGTTGAAGCCGCCCGACTCGCGGACGTTCTTGAAGGTCACGGTCACTTCCTCCCCGTCCACGTCCATCGAATCATATTCCGGGGCGATGCCCGGGAACACGGTACGGCCGTAGGTGTGGTTCAGAGCCAGGTAGCTCAGGCGCTGGCCCACCCCGCGCTTGTTCGACGGGTGGATCTGGTTCGGCTCGAAAGGATAGGCCAGGTCGGCGGTGCTCACGATCCAGCAGTTCTCCGTCTCGCGGGCGGACTTCTGCTGCTGCTCGCGAAGGATGGGGTACGAATAGCCGTTGGGGTCGCCGTTGTCGGCGTACGGGGCAATCTCCACCTGGTACACGGGAAGGTCGGGTTTGCCGGTTTCGCGGCGCCACAGGGCGATCAGCGTCTCCATCCGGTCGGCGTACTCCAGCGGATCCATACCGGCGTTGGTCTCGCCCTGGTACCAGATCACGCCCTTGAACGTGTAGTTCCTCACGGGCGTCCACTGGCCGTAGTACATAAAGGTGGGACGATGCATCTCGAACACCCGGCTCACGGCGAGCGAGTCGGAGGCCACGCCGGGATAGCCCGCCACGATCTCCCTGGGAAGCCAGCCTTCCACGCGGCTGCCGCCCCAGGCGTTGTTGATGATGCCCACGGGCACGTCCAACACCTCGTTCAGGTTCTTGGCGAAGAACCACGCGGCGGCGCCGAAACCGGGAGCATTGTCCGGGCAGCTCTCCAGCCAGGGAGCGTCCACGATGTCCTTGGGCGAGAAAGCGCCGACCTTGGGCACCGTGGAGAAGCGGATGCGGCCCCGGTAGCGGCCCGACTCGGCGATTTCCTGCATAGCGCCCTCCACCGGGCAGTTGTCGAAACCTTTGAGCGGCATCTCCATATTGCTCTGGCCGCTGCCCAGCCACACCTCGCCGATCAGCACGTGCTGGAGCTCGATCTTCTCCTTGCCGCAGGTAAGGGTGACGGTATGCTCGTCATAGCTTCCGGCGGGGGTGGCGACGTCCACCGTCCACGCGCCTTTCCCGTCGGCCTTAACGGAATACGTCCGGCCGTCCCAGGACGTGACGACCTTGAGGGTGGCGCCGGGATCGGCCCATCCCCACAACCGGGCCTGCGTCTGCTGCTGCAGGACCATATAATCTCCAATCTGCGAAGGCAGGCGGATGCCCGCCCAGGCACAGGTCGCCCCCAGAAGCAGGGCGATGATGATTATCAGTTTCTTCATATGACAGGTGGTTTGAATAATACTCATTTGACGAGCGAGATGGCGCCGAAGACGCCCAGGCTGGCGAGCAGCATAATGGCGCCGGCCAGCAGCACGCCCAGCAGCACGAACAGGACGCTCTTCTTGAAATCCATATTCAGGATGCTCGCGGCAAGGGTGCCGGTCCAGGCGCCCGTGCCGGGAATCGGGATGCCCACGAAAAGCAGCAGGGCGACATAAAGCCCCCGGCCGGCCTTGGCTTCCAGCTTCCGGCCGCCTTTCTCCCCTTTCTCCAGGCACCAGTTAAAAAACTTACCGATCACCTTCTTGTCCTTGCCCCATTCCAGGATCTTCCGGGCGAAGAGGAAAATGAAAGGCACCGGCAACATATTGCCGATCACGGCGACGACCAGCGAGGGGACGATGGGCAGGCCCATACCCACCGCATAGGGGACGGCGACGCGGAGCTCGATCAGCGGCACCATCGAAATGAGAAAGACGATCAGGTATTTCTTTATCATCGTATCTTGACCAATAACTCCCGGATGGCGGCGAAAGCCGCCGCCTGGCCGCGGCCTCCTTCCGGCGGAGCGGCCACCAGGTCGTAAACGTTTCCTTCCAACGCCCGGCAGCCCGCCTTGAAACGGGCCGGGACGATACGGGACAGGTATTCCCCGGTGAAATCCTCCGGCGAGACGGACAGGCTCACGAAAAGGTCCGTCCCGGCCGAGAGTTCCTCGCGCAACCTGCGCTTTGGACGCCCAAGCAGGTCGAGGTCGCCCCGGGCGGGCAGCAGGACACGCACCGGAATACCGTGATAATCAAAGAACTGCTGTACGCTCCTCCTGACCTGGGCACCGGCCTCCGGACCCTCCGCGGCATCTACGTACACCAACGCGCTTTTTACCTCGCCCAAAGGCAGCAGACAGGTGGACGCAGCGGTTTTCAGCGGGCGGAGCGCCAGGCGCCGGAACAGGTTCAGGAGCGGATTCTTCATCGGCCCGCGGCTTCGATCAGTTCCCGGATCTCCTGCTTGGCCAACCGCCAGCGCGGGATGTCGATCTTGGTGCCGATCACCTCCACCACCTTGGCGGCGATGACGGAACCGATCTCGCCGCAGGTCTTGAGCGGCAGGCCCAGCGAATCCGCATACAGGAATCCGGCGGCGTAGGTGTCTCCGGCGCCGGTGGCGTCCACCGTGGCCGCGGGCCAGGGTGCGATGAAGTGCACTTCTTCCCCGCGCTTGACCCAGCTGCCGTCCTTGCCCACCTTCACGATGGCGGTGCGGCACATCCGGGAAATTTCGTCCAGCGACGCCTGCGGGTCCTCGAGGCCGGTGAAGGCCCGGGCCTCCGTCTCGTTGGCGAACACGATGTCCACGTACTTCTCCACGATGTCGTGCAGGAAGGCCAGGTTGGACTCCACCACGTTGTAGGAAGCCATATCCAGCGAGATGATGCACCCGGCGCGGTGGGCGTATTCGACGGCCCGACGCACCAGGTCCTGGTTCTGCACCAGGTAGCCCTCGATGTGGAAGTAGTCGTACCCCTCGAACCATTCCGGCTGCAGGTCGTCCGGCACCAGGTCCAGCGCAGCGCCCAGATATACGGCGAAGGTTCGCTCGGCGTTGCCGCCGCTCACGAACACCATCGAGCGGCCGCTCGAATGTTCGCTGGTCAGCAGGCGCGTCTGCACGCCGTACTGCTCCTGGTCGCTCTTGAACAGCAGCCCCAGTTCATCGTTGCCGATCTTGCCGATGAAGCCCGACGGCATCCCGAAGATGGCGGTGCAGGTGATCGTGTTGGCCGCAGACCCGCCGGCCACGTACTTCACGCCCAGCGGCTTGAGGGCCGCCCAGATGCCGTCGCCCGTTTCCATATCGACGTGCTGCATACTGCCTTTCGGCAGATGGAAGGTATTGAGGAGGGTGTCGTCCGGCAACACGGCCAGGATGTCCGTCAGCGCATTGCCTATTCCGAGAATTGATTTCATATTGCAAAGTTAAGGTTTCCACCTTAACTTTGCAATATCCTCGTTACCCCTCAGTCTGCTTCGCAGACAGCTCCCTCGGGGAGCCACACCCCCACCGCCCCCTGCAAGGGGGCCCTGTCGGCCAAAGGCCTCCGATAATCCAGGGAATAATCGTATATTTGCAGCCGATGAACAAGAAAGCGGCAAATATCCTCAAATATTCGCTGTCGGCCCTGCTGGCGGTCGTGCTGGTCTGGTTAGCCTTCCGCGGCGTGGACTGGAAGGCCTTCTGGACCGGTCTGCAGCAGACGCGCTGGGGCTGGGTGGCCCTGTATTTCGTGGCCGCCGTGCTGGCGCTCGTCTTCCGTACGGAGCGCTGGTACGCGCTCATCCGCCCGCTGGATCCGCAGGTGCGGCGCCTGGGCGTATGGGACGCCCTCAACGTGGGCAACCTCGTGAACGTAGTGCTGCCCGGCGCGGGGGAATTCGTGCGCAGCGGCTACGTCTCCTCCAGACGGATGAGCTTCGACAAAGCCTTCGGCACCATCGCCTGCGAACGCCTCTTCGACCTCCTCGCCGTGGCCGCGATCCTCATCGCGGCGCTGATCCTCAAGTGGAGCACGTTCGGTACGTTCTTCCTCGAGAACATCTGGAATCCGCTTTCCGGCCGCCTCGGCGGTTCGCTGGTCTGGATGCTGGCGGGCGTCGCGGCGCTGCTCGCGGCGTTCTTCTGGGCCGTGTTCCGTTTCCGCGGACGCGTGCTGATGTTCGAACGCATCGCACACACCCTGCAGGGGCTGGGCACCGGCTTCGCCAGCGTGGCGCATATGAAGAACAAGTGGCCCTTCCTGCTGAGCACCGTGGGCATCTGGGCGATGTATATCGCGATGATGTTCTGCACCGTCCGGGCGCTGCCGGGCCTCGACGCCCTGGGTGGCGTGGACGCCGTGTTCCTGTCGGCCGTGGGCAACATCGCCTCCGTGATTCCCGTGCCGGGCGGCATCGGCGCCTACCACTACCTTGTCGCACTCTCCACGCAGAGCCTGTACGGCGCAAGTTGGGAGACGGGAATCCTCCTCGCCACCCTGGGCCACGAAGCCCACGCCATCCTGATCATCCTCCTGGGCGTGCTCTCCTACGCCCACCTGTCCCTGCGGAAAAAGAATTAATTACAAATATTTCATTATCTTTGCATTCGGTTAGTTAGTCCTGCAGCCTTATGCAATTGATCCTCCCTGAACGCTACGTGGACCTGCTCGGCGGCGCCGAGCGCACGGAGAAGGCCATCAAGGCCGTCAAGGATATGTTCCAGAACAATCTGTCAGCCCAGCTGGCCCTGTTGCGCGTGACCGCCCCGATGGTCGTGCTCTCCGGGACCGGCATCAACGACGAGCTGAACGGCGTGGAGCGGCCCGTCCGCTTCCCCATCCGCGATATGGCGGAGAAACAGGCCGAGGTGGTGCATTCCCTCGCCAAGTGGAAGCGCGTGAAGCTCGCGCAGATGGGCATCGCCCCCGGCCGGGGCATCTACACCGATATGAACGCCCTGCGCCCCGACGAGGACCTGGACAACCTCCACTCCATCTACGTGGACCAGTGGGACTGGGAAAAGGTGATCCGCCGGGAAGACCGGCATCTGGGCTTCCTCAAGCAGACGGTTCGCCGCATCTACGAGGCCATCAAGGTCACGGAGAACAAGCTGTTCGTGGAGTTCCCGCAGATCGTGCCCGAACTCCCGGAGGAAATCCATTTCGTGCACGCCGAGGAGCTGGTGCAGCTCTACCCGGGCCTAAGCCCGAAGGAGCGGGAGAACGAGATCGTGCGCCGCTGGGGCGCCGTGTTCATCATCGGCATCGGCGGAGTCCTCTCCGACGGGGCACCGCACGACGGCCGCGCCTCGGACTACGACGACTGGAGCTCTCCCAACGAAGAGGGTTTTACCGGCCTCAACGGCGACATCCTGGTGTGGAACAACGTTCTGCAGCGACCCTTCGAGCTGTCCAGTATGGGCATCCGCGTGGACGAGGAGGCGCTGCGCCGCCAACTGGAGATCAAGGGCGAGAGCTGGAAGGCGGAACTCCCCTTCCACAAGAGCCTGCTCGCCGGGCAGCTGCCCTGCACCATCGGTGGCGGCATCGGCCAGAGCCGCTTATGTATGTTCCTGCTGCGCAAGGCGCACATCGGCGAGATCCAGAGCAGCATCTGGCCCGACGAGATGGTCCGCGCCTGCCGCGACGCCGGGATCAATTTGGTATAAATGAATGAAGCCGGAAGGAGAAATAACCCTTGCCATCCAGGTAAGCGAGCGCATCTTCGAGCAAGGCTGTCTTCCGGGCTTCATCCAGATCGGAATGGAAGAGGATATCGATGATCGTCTCCAGGCCGTGGTCTGACAACTTCTCCTGCTGCACGAGATACCAGACGGGATTGTCCTGCTTCAGCAGCATATCCAGGTCCAGCGGGCAACCGGCCTTTCCGAATTCATCCTTCACATCGGTCAGGGAGTAATCGGGCGTGTCAGCGTCCAACAACCCCAGCTTGCGGGCAATCAACAACAGCATTTCGCCCAGTCGGTCAATCTCTCTAAGGATAAAATCTTCCATCTCTACTCATTGTTTGAATGGTCTTCTTTCATCTGCAGCCGCTCCAGGATCTGGTTGCAGGATTGCATCAGGCGCCTGTCGCACAATATACCGACCACAGCGCAGATAGCGAGGGCCGCCGCCAGTTGCACAAATACCGTAACTCCTTTTCCCGCAGGGCTCCAGATCCGGTAAATCGCGGGCGACAAGGCACCGATGACGCCCAGCACTGCGACCCAGGCGAACAATGTTCCCCACAAGTATTGCTGCTTGAACCGTTTGACCTTCCTGGTCGCGGTCAGGATATCCTCTCCGTACAAGGTGTCCAGAGACAGATTCTTATAGACCCGGCCCATTACCAGGACCGCGAGTACACCCACCAGGCACATCGGAATCGTGTAGCGCCAGGGAACGCCTCTTCCCGCAGAAAAGTAGATTGTCAGAAGGACCAGGGCCACACCGATTACCGGCAGGGACTTCCGATCAAACGAGAGCCAGCGGATGTCGGACTTGAAGGCCTTTTCCATCAGCTGCCCGTTGATGATCTGCTGTTTGTCGAACCGCTCTTTCAGGGCGGCATAGTCCTGCTGCATCTGCTCCAGTTCCTGATTGATATCAAATTCTTCCTTGTTCATAGCACGGGTGATTAAAGATTGGACTTTTTGAGTTCTTCCTTGATCCGATGCAGCTGGAAAGAAACATTCTTCACCGAGATGCCCATAATGGCCCCGATCTCCTCATAGCTCAGGCCTTCGAGCCAAAGGAGGATGATACCGCGGTCCACCAGTCCCAGCCGGTTGATACGGGCATACAGACGCCTGGTCTGCAGCGTCCTGTCGTCCGTATCTTCAAAAGGATCGATGTCCACCGTCAAGGGAACACGCTCGCCGCCCCGCCGCCGTTTCTTGTCGGCATTGAGGCAGCAGTTCAGCGCCACGCGGTAAATCCACGTCCGGACGTCGGACTCTACGCGAAATGAGTCATAACCCTTCCAGAGCCTGATCAGAATCTCCTGGAAGAGGTCGTCGATTTCATCCGAGTCCTTCGAGAACATATAGCACACCGCATAGATGGTGCTCTTATGTTCCCTGACCAGACGGGTAAATGTTTGTTCCTTGTTTTCCATCTGCAATCGAATCATCACCCATTAGACAACAAAGATGGCGAAAAACTATAAAACTTGGACCCTTAGGGACACTTTCTCTGGAGATAATATGGCAACAAAGAAAGGAAGGACTGAAAACACAGCGCCTTCCTTTCCAAGTAGTCCCTGAGAGACTCGAACTCTCGACTTACGGTTTAGAAGACCGTTACTCTATCCAACTGAGTTAAGGGACCAGCACAAACCTGCACGCCGTCCGCGCAGGGCGAAACGGCGTGCAAATATACGGATTTTCCGGGAATATCAAGCCTTCCGGCCGCTATAGCGTGATGGACACGCCGCCCAGGACCGTGATGCCGGGCTCGGGGAAGCCGAGCATCGTCTGGTAGTTGCGGTTCAGCAGGTTCTCGCCACGCACGAACGCCGTCACCCAGTCCGTGATGCGGTAGGCCAGGCGCGCCTTCAGGTCGACATAGCTGCTCTTGACGGCATTCTCGCCGGTGGACAGGTACAGGTCCTTGATGCCCATCACACCGAGGTTGGCGCTGAACCGGCCCGGGGTCCAGGTACCGGAGAAGTACGCCTTGTGCACCGGCGCGCCGGTATAGATGGTGTCCATATGCAGATAGCTGTAGTTCACGTTGAACTTCAACTCGTCCGTAGCCCGGAAGTCGGCGCTGAACTCCACGCCCTTGTTCCGGAAGGCGCCCACGTTGCGGTTGGCGCGCTTGCCGTCCACGACGTTCACCTCGATGATATTGCTCCCGCTGGTCAGGAAGAGGCTCAACTCGGTGTTCAGGCGGCCCTCCAGCAAGTGCTGCGCCCAGGTGAAATCATAGCTCCAGGCACGTTCGGGGAGGAGTTCCTCATTGGCGACGGCGTACATATAGAGTTCACGGAGGTTCGGCGTGCGGAAGCCCTTGGAGGCGGACAGCTTGAGGCTGGCGCCCGGCCACGCAAGCACGCTCACGCCCGCCTGCGGGACCCACTCGACGCCGTAAAGGCTGTGATGCTCCAGCCGGACGCCGCCTTCCAGGGTCACGGGACCGAGGATCTGCTGCGCGAGCAGGTAGCCGGCCTCCTCGTGAAGTTTCTTGTGGTCGGCGTAATACTCTGTGGCGGGATTGCGGTAGGCGTCGCCGCCGTACAGTTTGACGTCCACGCCGGCGGTCAGGGTGTTGCCCTCGAACAGACGCACGGCCTGGAAGAGGTTCACGCCGCCCTGGTAGTCGGTGCTGTGGAAGAGGTAGGGCTGTGGCTTGCCGCCCGCGGCATACCCGTCGTTGATTTCGTGCCTGCCCCAGTTGTAATAGAAGTTGACGCCGCCGTCGGTGCGCTCATAGTGGTTCTCCAGGGACAGCCAGGACATCATCCGGAGGATGTCGGCGGTGCCCTCGAACATCGGTTTCTCCACGGTGCCCGGGTTCTCGGAATAGGCCTTCACGAGGTTCACGTCGCCGGACAGGCGCCAGGCGGCGGACAGGTCATAGGCGGCCTTCAGCATCCCGCTGGTGGAGTGGAAGGCGGAGTTATCGCGGTGGCCCGCCGTGCGGTCGTGGCCGACGTTGGCGACCAGGGAGAAACGGCCGTTGGAGTACTGCTCGGTCGCAGAGGCGCGCCAGGTGCCGTAGGAGCCGCCCATCAGCTTGACGTTCACGCGGTTTCCCAGGAAGTCCGGACGCCGGGTGATGATGTTGATGGCGCCGCCCATCGCGTTGGATCCATAGAGGATGGAGGCCGCTCCGCGCGTCACTTCCACCCGCTCGGCCAGGTCGGCGAGGTATTCGTCGGCCACGGCGTGGCCGTAGATGGACTGATACTGCGGATGGCCGTCGATGAGGACCAGGGTGCGGCCGCTGGCGGCGCTGAAGCCGCGCAGCGAGATGCCGCCCGCCGCGCCGGCCGATACGCCGTAGCCGGTGACGCCGCGGGACGTGACGAACAGGCCGGGGACCTCTTCCATCAGCGAGGGCATCAGGGCGCTCTCGTCGCTGAGTTCTATTTTCTGGCGGCCTACCACGGACACGGGCGCGGGGATGCGGTCGCGCTCCATCGCCACGCGCGTGCCTGTGACGACAGCGCTGCGAAGGGTGTCGATGTTCTCGGATACGGATGCGGCCCGGACAAAGGTCACGGCCGCGAAAGCGGCCAGGACAATCAAGGATACTTTTTTCATCAGAACTGGTTTTACCCTGCAAAGTAAGCGCTTTCCACGCGGACGGACTTGACTGAAAAGTCCATAATAATTGACTGAAAAGTCCAAAAATGGATTATCTTTGCGATATGGAAGGATTCAGCCGCATCAATTGCTCGGGGGTGGTGTTTTCCCGCGTGGAGCGGGAAGACGTCCGCGGCCCGGTGCACGTCAAGGACCATACGCTCCTTTACATCCGTTCGGGACGGGCGGAGGTGGTCTTCGAGGGCCGCAGGACGCCGCTATCCGCCGGCGACTGCGTGTTCCTGAGAAAGGACCACCGCGTCGTGGTGGAGGCCTGGGCGCCCGAGGACGGACGGCCCTTCGAGTCCGTCGCCCTGTTCTTCTGCCGGAAATTCCTGCTGGAGTACTTCCGGGGCCTTTCCCGGAAGGAACTGCCCGCGGACGCCCGGCCGGTGACGGGAGCCGTGCTCAAGATTCCGGCCGGGCCAGAGTTGGAAAGCCTGTTCCTCTCGCTGACCCCCTATCTGGACACGGCCGGCACCCTGCCGCGGGAAACGGCCTGGGAGAAGCGCCGGGAAGGCCTGCGCTGCGTCCTGGCGGCGGATTCCGATTTCTACGCCTCCCTGTTCGACTTCAAGCAGCCCTGGAAGATAGACTTGCCGTCCTTTATGGAAGAGAACTACCTCTACGACCTGTCCATACCAGAGCTGGCGCGCTACTCGGGCCGGAGCCTATCCGCCTTCAAGCGGGACTTCAAGAAAATCAGCGCACTGACGCCCGAGCGATGGGTGCAGCGCCGCCGCCTCGAAGACGCGCACCGGCTGCTTTCCGCCGGCGGCTGCCGCGTCGCCGATGCAATGACGGAGGCGGGATTCAAAGACCCCGCCTCCTTCTGCCGCGCCTACAAGAGGCTGTACGGCTATCCTCCCGGAAAAACCCCGGTGGCTTAGTTGTGGTGCCGCTTGTGCTCCGACCAGAGGCCGTACACCTCGCTGACATTGCCGGCGGTGATGAAGGCCTGGATCTTGCGCTCACGGATGAAACTCATCAGGTCGGCAAATTCATCCTTGGTCAGCAGGGCCTGGATCTCCATCCGCTTGTCGCCCTTGTAACCGCCCGTGACTTCGTAGAGGCTGCAGCCGCGCACGATCTTGTTGATGATGTAGTCGCGAATCACCTCGTGCTCGTCGGAAATGATACAGACGCGCTTGCGCCGGTTCAGGCTCATCATAAAGTAGTCCACGATCAGGCCGTTGATCCAGGTGCCGATGAGACCTATGATCACGAGCCGGAAGGGGTTCACGGTGAATGCCGTGCAGCAGATAATCACCCCCGCGATCGTGACCGACAGGCCGATGTCGAAATGCAGGTACTTGTTGACGATCTTGGCGAGGATGTCCAGCCCGCCCGTGGAGGCGTTGATGCGGAACATAATGGCCTGCGACATACTCAGGATGAGCACGAAGCAGATGAGGTCGAACCACAGGTCGCCCATCACGGAGGTCTCGCCCGGAGCCAGCAGGCTGGTGTAAGGGCATATCTTCTCCCAGACATCCATCATCGGACCCAGGATCAGGGCCGTGTAGCAGGTCTTCAGGCCGAACTCCTTGCCGATGAGGAAGTAGGCCAGGACCAGCAGGATGGCGTTGATGACGAGCACGACGGTGGACACCTTGACGGCGATTCCCGCCTGCTCGAACAACGCGCTGATGACGATGGACAGACCGGAGATGCTGCCAACGACGATCTTGCTCGGCACGAGGAAATAGTACACGGAAGCCGCGGCGATGAACATACCGACGGTCATAATCAGCAGCTCCTTCCAGAACTTCCAGGTCTTCAGAGGAGCCAACAGGCTTTGCAGATTCATTTTGTGGTCAAGATAGGTTATGGAATAGTTTCAGTGTGTCTGCTTCAAAGGCCCTTGAGATAGGCGTCGATGGCCTTGGCGGCCGTGCGGCCTGCGCCCATCGCGAGGATCACGGTCGCGGCGCCGGTGACGGCGTCGCCGCCGGCGAAAACGCCCGGACGGGTGGTGGTGCCGACCTCGTCGGCCACCAGGCAGCCGCGGCGGTTGGTCTCCAGGCCCTTCGTGGTCCTGGAAATGAGCGGATTGGGCGAGGTGCCGAGGGCCATAATGACCGTCTCCGTGGGAATCTCGAATTCCGAGCCCGGGATGGGCACCGGGCTGCGGCGGCCGCTTTCGTCGGGCTCGCCGAGCTCCATCCGGATGCACTTCAGGGCGCTCACCCAGCCTTTCTCGTCGCCGATCACCTCAACAGGATTGGTCAGCATATCGAAGATGATGCCTTCCTGGGCGGCGTGGTGCACTTCTTCGCGACGGGCGGGCAGTTCGGCCTCCGTGCGGCGGTAGACGATGTGGACTTCGGCGCCCAGGCGCAGGGCCGTGCGGGCCGCGTCCATCGCGACGTTGCCGCCGCCCACCACGCACACTTTCTTGCCGGCGTGGATGGGGGTGAGGTAATCCTCGCGCCAGGCCTTCATCAGGTTGTTGCGGGTGAGGAATTCGTTGGCGGAGAAGACGCCGCAGAGGTTCTCGCCGGGGATGTTCATAAATTTGGGCAGGCCGGCGCCGGTGCCGATGAAGACGGCCTCGAACCCTTCCTTGTCCATCAGGGAGTCGATGGTGATGGTGCGGCCCACGATGACGTTGGTCTCGATCTTGACGCCCAGGCTGCGGACGGCTTCGATTTCGTGGCGCAGGACCTTTTCCTTGGGGAGACGGAATTCGGGGATGCCGTATTCGAGCACGCCGCCGGGCTTGTGGAGGGCTTCGAAGATGGTGACGTCGTAGCCCCACTTCGCCAGGTCGCTGGCGCACGCCAGGCCGGCAGGGCCACTACCAATCACTGCTACTTTTTTCCTTCCGGCACCGTCAGGCAGCTCCCCTCCTGAAACGTCCGGCTGCGCCGGACCCCTCCCATCTGACGATGGGCCCCTCCCTCTTACCGTGCCGAGGGTGGCAGGGTTTCCGGAGGGGACTGCCTGCCCGGCGCCTTCCTCCACTACAGCTGCACGGGAGTAATCGGCGACAAAGCGTTCGAGCTTGCCGATGGCGACCGGCTCGCCCTTGACGCCGAGGACGCAGCTGCCCTCGCACTGGGTTTCCTGCGGGCACACGCGGCCGCAGACGGCGGGCAGCGAGGAGTCTTCCGCGATGACGGCGGCGGCGCCGGCGACGTTGCC
>JAFYZZ010000036.1 GCA_017548445.1 Bacteroidales bacterium
ATACTGCGGCGGTTACAGCGGCGGGGATCCACCTCTTCCCATCCCGAACAGAGAAGTTAAACCCGCCAGCGCCGATGGTACTGCCCCACCAGGTGGGAGAGTAGGCCGCTGCCGCTTTTTGAAGCCCCGGACAACGAGAGTTGCCCGGGGCTTTTTTTGCGTCAGCGCCCTACGGGCCCTGATGAACGAGGGGGCGTACCCCCTCGAGCTCCCCTGCGTCGCTTCGCTCCGAGCTAATGAACGCTATAGCTCGTCGGAGATGTTGTAGCGGTTGCGGTCGGAAGAGGAGCGGGCGATCATCTCGCCGAGGAAACCGGCGAGGAAGAGCATTACGCCGAGGATGACGGCTACGAGGGCCAGATAGAACAGCGGCTGGTCCGTGACGGGACGGAACTTCAGCCCGTGCGCCTGCTGGACGAGCTTGGCGACGATGATCCAGACGGTCATAATGAAACCCACCAGGAACATCAGCAGGCCGCTGTAGCCGAAGAAATGCATCGGATCCTTGCCGAAACGCGTTAGGAACGACAGCGACTGCAGGTCCAGGAAACCGTTCACGAAACGCTCCAGCCCGAACTTGCTCTTGCCGTACTTGCGCTTCGCGTGCTGCACCGGCTTCTCGGCGATTTTCGTATATCCTGCGTTCTTGGCGAGGTAGGGGATATAGCGGTGCATCTCGCCATACACCTCGATGTTCTTGACGACCTCCTTGCGGTAGGCCTTCAGCCCGCAGTTCATATCGTGCAGCTTGATGCCGGTGATGCGGCGGGCGGTGGCGTTGTAGATCTTGGACGGGAGGTTCTTCGTGATGGCGTTGTCCTTGCGGTGCTGCTTCCAGCCGGACACGATGTCGTTGCCGCCCTCGACGATCATCCTGTACATCTCCGGAATCTCGTCCGGCGAATCCTGCAGGTCCGCGTCCATCGTGAACACCACCTCGCCCTGCGCGCGCTCGAAACCGCAGTACAGCGCGGCGGACTTGCCGTAGTTGCGCCGGAAACGGATGCCGTGCAGGCAGGGGTTGCCGCCGGCCAGCTCGCGGATTACCGTCCAGGTGCCGTCGGTGCTGCCGTCGTCGATGAAGATCACCTCATAGCTGAAACCGTTTTCCTGCATCACGCGGGCGATCCAGGCGGAAAGCTCGGGCAGCGACTCGCGCTCGTTGTAGGCGGGAATGATGACGGAAATGTCCATACGTTATTGCTCGTCGGTGAATGGATTCTGCGGAGGGATGTTGCGCGAGAAGATGGCGGCGAGCACGGTGCCGAACAGCCAGCACCACACCAGGTTCACGAAGAACGAGAGCGTGGGCATACGCGGGATCAGTTCCTCCAGGGAGTCCATCTGGGCCGCCCCGAGCATCGGATTGTCCTGCAGCATCTCCAGCGTCTTCTCGAAGGTGTCCGGCTCGATGAAGCTCACGTAGGCCATATAGAAGGCCGAGTAGAGCAGCGCGGACAGCAGGGCGGCGAGGGTGCCGAAGCGGAACACGCGGGCGTTGTTCGCCGAAGGATCCGCCTGTGAGAAGCGAAGCATAAAGAAACGCATCAGGAAGATGCAGGCGGCGAACTTGGCGCCCCAGAGCAGGAAGTTCACGAGGGCCAGCACGGTGGTCAGGCCGCCTCCGGCGTTCTCCGCGAGCTTGCCGGTAAGCATAGTCAGCACCATATAGACGATGGACACGCCTCCGAGGACCAGACCGGCCTTGCCGGCGTGCTCCCATATGACATTCTTCTCGTTCATACGGACAAAGATACGAAAAATTATTCCTATCTTTGCAGGCTTGATAAAATCATTTGAAGCTATGTTGACGATTGCATTCACCGATGGCACCATCCGTCCCTGGGACGACGATGAGGCGAAACACATCTTCTGGCACTCTTCCGCGCACCTGATGGCGGAGGCGCTCGAGGCGCTCTATCCGGGCGTCCGGTTCGGCGTGGGCCCTGCCGTGGAGACCGGGTTCTACTACGACGTGGACCTGGGCGGCCGCCAGATCTCCGAGGCCGACCTCAAGACGGTCGAAGACAAGATGATCGAACTCGCCCGCACGAAGGAGACCTTCGAGCGCAAGGAGGTGTCCAAGGCGGATGCTATGGCGTACTTCAAGGAGAAGGGCGACCCGTACAAGTGCGAACTCATCGAGGCGCTCGAGGACGGCACCATCTCGTTCTACACCAACGGCGGCTTCACGGACCTGTGCCGCGGCCCGCACGTCAAGCACGTGGACGACATCAAGGCCGTCAAGCTCACCGCCATCGCCGGCGCCTACTGGAAAGGCGACCAGAACCGCGAGCAGCTGACCCGCATCTACGGTGTCACCTTCCCCAAGAAGAGTATGCTCGACGAGTACCTGAAGCTGCTGGAGGAAGCCAAGAAGCGCGACCACCGCAAGCTGGGCAAGGAGATGGAGCTCTTTACCTTCTCGGGCCGCGTGGGCCTGGGGCTGCCGCTGTGGCTGCCCCGCGGCGCCGTGATGCGCAACACCCTGGAGAACTTCCTGCGGAAGAAGCAGGCCGAACTGGGCTACCTCCCGGTGGTCACCCCGCACATCGGCAGCAAGGAGCTCTACGTCACCTCGGGCCACTACGCCAAGTACGGCAAGGATTCCTTCCAGCCCATCCATACGCCCCAGGAGGGCGAGGAGTATATGCTCAAGCCGATGAACTGCCCGCACCACTGCGAGATCTTCCGCAGCAGCCCTCGCTCCTACCGCGACCTGCCGCTCCGCTTTGCGGAATTCGGCACGGTGTACCGCTACGAGCAGAGCGGCGAGCTGCACGGTCTTACCCGCGTGCGCGGCTTCACTCAGGACGACGCCCACCTCTTCTGCCGTCCGGACCAGCTCCAGGAGGAGTTCGAGAAGGTCATCGACCTCATCCTGTACGTCTTCAAGACGCTCAAGATGACGGACTATATGGCCCAGATTTCGCTGCGCGACCCGTCCAACAAGGAGAAGTACATCGGCTCCGACGAGAACTGGGAGAAGGCCGAGAAGGCCATCATCGACGCCGCGGAGAAGAAGGGCCTCAAGACGGTCGTGGAACTGGGCGAGGCCGCTTTCTACGGACCCAAGCTCGACTTTATGGTGAAAGACGCCATCGGCCGCCGCTGGCAGCTGGGCACCATCCAGGTGGACTACAACCTGCCGGAGCGGTTCGAGCTGGAGTTCACCGACGCCGACGGCAGCAAGAAGCGCCCGGTGATGATCCACCGCGCGCCGTTCGGCTCGCTGGAGCGCTTTACCGCCGTGGTGCTGGAGCACACGGCCGGCCACCTGCCTCTATGGCTTGCGCCGGATCAGGTTAAAGTGCTGCCAATCAGCGAAAAATATGCAGATTATGCAGAAAAAGTTTGCGAATTGCTGAAAAATTCCGAAATTCGCGCTTCCATAGATGCCCGCAACGAGACGCTCGGCAAACGGATCCGGGAAATATCCCTGCTCAGAGTGCCTGTGCTCGCGATTGTCGGCGAGAAAGAAGCAGCTGAAGGCACCGTCTCTATCCGTAGGGAAGGTGTCGATCAGGGTGCCTTGTCTGCGGAGCAGTTCGTGGAGTATTTGAAAGCAGCAGTAGCTGAAGAACTTAAAGATTAGGAGGATTTAACCATCGCTGGACCTTACAGACCGAAGCCCTCGGGCTTCAAGCCGGGTGCCCGTAAACCCGATCCCCGTCAGCAGCAGAAGCGCGACGAGAATGAGTTGAACATCAACGAGCAGATCACTGCCTCGCAGGTGCGTCTGGTCGGGGACAACATCCCCGAACAGGGCGTCTACCCGATCGCGAAAGCGTTGCAGATGGCGGAGGAGCTCGAACTTGACCTCGTGGAGATCAGCGGCAAGGCCGACCCTCCCGTGTGCCGGATCCTGGATTACCAGAAGTACCTCTACCAGCGCAAGAAGAAGGCCAAGGAGATGAAGGCGAATGCGGCGAAGGTCGTGATCAAGGAAATCCGCTTCGGGCCCAACACCGACGAGCACGACTTCCAGTTCAAGCTCAAGCACGCCCAGGAGTTCCTGCAGGAGGGTTCCAAGGTCAAGGCCACCATCTTCTTCCGAGGCCGCTCGATTATGTTCAAGGACCAGGGCGAGAAGCAGCTGCTCCGGTTCGCGGTCGAGCTCGAAGAGTACGGACGTGCGGAGAATATGCCGGTCCTGGAGGGAAAGCGAATGACGATGATGATCGCCCCCAACAAAAAGAAGTAGGGGATCATATATTATTAACAATTAATTATTTAAAACAATGGCAAAGCTTAAAACGATCTCCGGTGCCAAAAAGCGCTTCACGCTTACCGGATCGGGAAAAATCAAGAGGAAGCACGCTTACCACAGCCACATCCTCACCAAGAAAACCAAGAAGCGCAAGAGGAATCTCGACCATTTCACCCTTCTCGAGAAGGCGGACTATGGCCGCGTAAAGGAAATGTTGGTTCTCTAAAAGTATCAAATTATGCCTAGATCAGTCAATTCAGTCGCCTCGAGGGCGCGCCGCAAGAAGATTCTCAAGAGAACCCGCGGTAACTTCCTGTCCAGGAAGAATGTCTGGACCGTAGCCAAGAACACCTACGAGAAAGGTTTGACCTATGCCTACCGTGACCGCAAGGCCAAGAAGCGCAACTTCCGCGCTCTCTGGATCCAGCGCATCAACGCTGCGGCCCGCCAGTACGGCCTGTCCTACTCCCAGTTTATGGGCAAGCTGAACGCCCAGAACATCGGGCTGAACCGCAAGGTCCTCGCCGACCTCGCGATGAACAACCCGCAGGCGTTCGAAGCCATCATCAACTCTGTAAAATAGATAGTGTGAAGTGAGCCTGAAGGAATTCACCCGGAACCGCTGGACAAAGTTCGCCTTTTGGACTTTGCTCTACGTGGCGTGGGTGGTCTGGCTCGGGAATTACTGGTGGCTCTTCGGCCTGGTGGTGATCTTCGACATCTTCATTACCCGCAAGGTCCACTGGAACTTCTGGAAGAAGCGCTACAAGGAAGGGGAGAAGCACAGCGCGTGGAACGACTGGCTCGACGCCATCGTCTTCGCCGTCATCGTGGTCACCTTCATCAACACCTTCTTCTTCCAGGCCTTCAAGATTCCTTCATCCTCGATGGAGAGAAGCCTCTACACGGGGGACCATCTCTTCGTGAGCAAATTGACATACGGTCCGCGTCTTCCCCAGACGCCCCTGACCATCCCCTTTACGCACAACGTGATCTTCGGACGCGAGTCGTATTCGACCCTCATCCAGAACGATTACCGCCGGCTGAAGGGATTCCGGGAAGTCCGGCGCGGAGACTGTGTGGTGTTCGGTTTCCCCAACGGGGACACGGTGCTGCGCAAGTATCCGGTGGAAGATTACCATATGCTGGTACGCACCCTGGGCAAGCCAGCGGTGGACAAGCTGGGCGGGACGATCGTCCGCCCGATGGACAAGAAGGACCACTACGTGAAGCGTTGCGTCGCAATCCCGGGCGACAGCCTGGAGGTGAGGGACGGCCTGGTGTGGGTCAACGGCGAGCAGCAGACGGTTTATCCCGGCATCCAGCTCAGCTATACGGTCCGCACCGCGCAGAAGATCAACGCGAAGACCCTGGAGAAGATGGGCATCGCCCCGGCGGAAGCCTGGTTCGATCCCTCCCTGCCCGGATATCCGGCCCTCTGCCTGACGGCCGATATGCTGGAAGAGGTGAAGAAGCTTCCCACCGTCGAGAGCGTCACGGCCAACCTGGACGACAATCCGGCAGGCTGCGCCCTGGAGATCTTCCCCTTCACGCTGGACTCCGGCTGGACGCGGGACTACTTCGGACCGCTCTGGGTTCCCTCCAAGGGGGCTACGGTCAAGCTCACACAGGACAATGTCGCGCTGTACGAAAGGATCATCTCGGTTTACGAGGACGGCGACGTGCAGCAGGCGCTCCGCGAAGGCTCATACACTTTCAAGCAGGATTATTACTTTATGATGGGGGACAACCGGCACAATTCCCTGGACTCCAGATACTGGGGTTTCGTCCCTGAAGACCACATCGTCGGCCGGCCGGCCGTGATCTGGCTCTCCACCGACGCCGGGAAGCGGTTCCCCAAGAACATCAGGTGGCGCAGATTCTTGAAGTTTCTCTAGGTTTCGATTTGGAAATCAGAAAATTAAAAGCGATATTTGCACCCCCGTTCCAGATAATAAGATAAAAAAGATAGAATTATGGCAAAAGTTTGTCAAATAACCGGAAGGAAGAGAATGAAAGGCAACAACGTTGCCCATTCCCGGCTGCGCACCAAGCGCGACTTCTCCCTCAATCTCAAGAACAAGCGGTTCTGGAGCGAGGAAGAGCAGAGGTATGTGACCCTCAAGGTTTCTTGCAAGGGTATGCGGATCATCGAGAAGAACGGCCTCGAGGCCACGCTTCGCGATGCCAAGAAGAAAGGATTGGTTAACCTTGTTTAATTTTCAGGACTATGGCAAAGAAAACTAAAGGCAACAGGGTGCAGGTCATCCTCGAGTGCACGGAGCAGAAGGCCAGCGGTGTTCCCGGGATTTCCCGTTACATCACGACCAAGAACAAGAAGAACACGCCCGAGCGCCTCGAACGCAAGAAGTTCAATCCGTACCTGGGCAAGGTGACGGTTCATCGTGAAATCAAATAATTAGAGGAGATTAGATTATGGCAAAGAAAGCCGTTGCAACGTTTGCTGCCAAGGCCGGTGCCAAGAGCATGGTCAAGTGCATCCGTATGGAGAAGTCCCCGAAGACCGGCGCCTACGTTTTCGTGGAGCAGCTTGTCGAGGCCGACAAGGCCAAGGATTATTTCACCAGCAAGAAATAATTTTCTCCCGTCCCTATAAAGAGGGGTCCCGCAGTACGCGGGACCCCTCTTTATTTGCGCAATAATTATTATCTTTGCACGATATGGCAATGAGTTTTTTCCAGCGGATTTCCCGTGCCGTGATCGGCACGTCGAGGGTGGATGACGATACGCTCGACGCGATCGAGGAGGCCCTGGTGGAATCCGATATGGGGGTCGATACGACCCTGAAGGTGATCGACCGGCTCGAGGAGCGCGTGGAGAAGGACAAGTATATGTCCTTCGACGAGCTCGTGGGCCTGCTCCGCGAGGAAATCGGCGCCCTGGTGGACGCCGGCACGGAGCCCTTCGACTTCAGCAAGAAGCCTTACGTGATCCTGGTCGTGGGCGTGAACGGCGTGGGCAAGACCACGACGATAGGCAAGCTGGCCGCAATGCTCACCCGCCAGGGGAAGAAGGTCCTGCTGGGTGCGGCGGATACCTTCCGCGCCGCCGCGGTGGACCAGCTGACCATCTGGGCGGAGCGCGCCGGGGTGGACATCGTCAAGCAGGCGATGGGCTCCGATCCTGCCTCCGTGGCTTTCGACACCGTGAAGGCGGCGGTGGCGCGCGGCGCCGACGTGGTGCTTATAGACACCGCCGGGCGCCTGCACAACCGCATCGACCTGATGAACGAACTCACGAAGATCCGCAACGTCATCCGCAAGGTGGTGCCCGACGGCCCGCACGACGTGATGCTCATCCTGGACGCCTCCACGGGCCAGAACGCCTTCGCGCAGGCGAAGGAGTTCGCCCGGGCGACGGACATCACTTCGCTGTGCGTGACCAAGCTGGACGGCACGGCCAAGGGCGGCGTGGTCGTGGGCGTGTCGGACCAGTTCCACATCCCGGTGAAGTTCATCGGCGTGGGCGAGGGGATCGACGACCTGAAAGTGTTCGACAAGAAGGAATTCGTGGAGCGCCTTTTCGCTCCGGATGATTTGAAATAAAATACAGACAGATATGAAGCTCAGTTACAATTGGCTCAAGGAGTATTTGAAGTGTGACCTGACCCCGCAGCAGACTGCGGACGCGATGACCTCGATCGGCATCGAGGTGGACGGCGTGGAGGAAGAGGAGCAGATCCCCGGCGGGCTCGCCGGGGTCGTGGTGGCCCGCGTGCTCACCTGCGAGGCGCATCCGGATTCCGACCACCTGCACGTAACCACGGTGGACGACGGCTCGCCCGAGCCCGTGCCCGTCGTGTGCGGCGCTCCCAACGTGGCGGCCGGCCAGAAGGTCCTCTTCGCCCGTATCGGCACGGTGCTGCCCGGCGACTTCAAGATCAAGAAGTCCAAGATCCGCGGCATCGAGTCGTTCGGTATGATCTGCGCCGAGGACGAACTCGGCATCGGCACCGATCACGCGGGCATTATGGTCCTCCCGGACGAGGCCGTCGTGGGCACGCCTGCGAAGGAATACCTGAACCTGGGTTCCGAGGCGGTCATCGAATACGAGATCACGGCCAACCGCATCGACGCCGCCTCGCACTGGGGCGTGGCGCGCGACCTTTACGCATATCTCCGCCTGAACGGCATCCCCTGCGAGCTGTGCAAGCCCGCGGCTGAAGACTTCCGCGAGGGTCCCGGCGAGGGCATCGCGGTCGAGGTCCGCGACACCGACGGCGCTCCCCGCTACACCGGCATCACCCTGCGCGGCGTGAAGGTTGGGCCGTCTCCGGAGTGGCTCCAGCAGCGCCTGACGAGCATCGGGCTGCGCCCGATCAACAACGTGGTGGACATCTCCAATTTCATCCTCTTCGAGCTGGGGCAGCCCCTGCATACCTTCGACGCCGGCAAGATCGGCGGCGGACGCATCGTGGTGCGCCGTGCCGCTGAGGGAGAAATGATTCGCACGCTGGACGGTGTGGAGCGCAAGCTCTGCAGCCGCGATATGGTCATCGCCGACGCGCAGGTGCCGATGTGCATCGCGGGCGTGTTCGGCGGCGAGGACAGCGGCGTGACCGAGGCCACCACCGACGTGTTCGTGGAGAGCGCGTGGTTCGATCCCGCCTCCATCCGCCGGACCTCCAAGAGCCAGACCCTGCAGACCGACGCGTCGTTCCGCTACGAGCGCGGCGGCGATCCCGAGATGCCCGTGTTCGCGCTCAAGCGTGCCGTGAACCTCATCCGGGAATGCGCCGGCGGCGAGGTCGTGGGCAAGATCTTCGAATCCTACCCGCACCCCTATGAGCGCAAGCGGATTGAACTGGATTACGCGCGGATCGAGCGCTTCGCCGGCCAGGCCATCGGCTTCGAAAACATCGCGAACATCCTGGAGTGGCTGGGCTACGACTTCCTGGAGAAGCGCCCGGACGGCGCCCTCGTGGCAGCTCCTTCCTATATGGTGGACGTGTACCGCGAGTGCGACGTGGTGGAGGAGATCCTGCGCATCTACGGCTACGACAACATCGCCCTGCCGCACCATATGAAGATGTCGGTGGCCGCCACCCCGAAACCGGACCCCGAGGCCGTGCGCAACGCCGTTTCCAACTTCCTGGCGGCGAATGGTTTCACGGAGATTATGAACAATTCCCTGACCAAAGGCGAGTACTACGCCTCCCTGAAGACCTTCCCGGAGGAGCGCTGCGCCCGCATCGTGAACCCGCTCAGCCAGGACCTGAACGTGATGCGCCAGACGCTGATCCTCGGCGGCCTGGAGGTCGTCGCCTACAACATCAACCGGCAGATTTCCTCGCTGCGTACCTTCGAGTACGGCAGCGTGTACAGCCGCCTGCCTGAAAAGGACGGGCATACCCTCGAGGGCTACGAAGAGCACAGCTGCTTCACGCTGATGCTCACCGGTACGCCGGAGAAATCCTGGCGCCAGGAGCCCGGGAAGAGCGATTACTTCCAGTTGAAAGGCTACCTGGAGCTGCTCCTGCGCCGCTACGGCGCCGACCTGAAGCAGATGTACACCGAGCCCGCCCCTTCCGACATCTTCTCGGAGGGTATGACCTATATGCTGCCGGGCAAGGGCGGCAAACTGGCCGTGATGGGTACGGTCAACCCCGCGCTTGCGCGCAAGTTCGGCATCAAGCAGCCGGTGTTCGCCGCGGAGATCGACTGGCCCGCCCTGCTCGAGCTGGTAAAACGCGACAAGGTGAGCTTCAGCGAGCTGCCGAAGTTCCCCGCGGTGCGCCGCGACCTCGCCCTGTTGCTGGACGAGCAGGTGAGCTATGCGGACCTGCAGGCGGCCGCTTTCAAGCAGGCGAAGAAACTGCTGCGTCAGGTGGGCCTGTTCGACGTGTACCGTGGCGACAAGATTCCAGCGGGCAAGAAGCAGTACGCCTTGAGTTTCGTGATCCAGGACCTCGAGAAGACCCTTACCGACCAGGATACCGAGCGGGTGATGGAACGCCTGCTGTCCACCTTCCAGAAGGATTTCGGCGCCCAGCTCAGATAGAGGCGATGCGCTCCGCTCCGGTCCATATCCTGCTGCTGGTACTGGCGTGTTTATGCGCCGGCTGCGCGCGCCGCGGCAAGGTGATCCCGGCGGAGAAGATGGTCCGGATCTACGAGGATATGTTCCTGGCCGACCAGTGGATTCGGGAGAACCCGGATGCCCGGGTGGCGGCGGATACCACGTATTTCTTCGACCCGATCTTCAAGCGTCACGGCTATACCTTCGAAGACTACGACCTGAGCGTCCACTATTACCTGGACCGTCCCGAGAAGTTTTCGAAGATCCTGGGCAAGGCCTCGGAGCTCCTTCGCCGCGAGAACGAACGCCTGAACAAGGAACTGACGGCGAGGAATGCCGTGGAACAGGAACGCAACCGGCTTCACGCGTTGTACAAGAGCGAACTGGACTTCCGGAATGATTCGCTGTTCCGGGATGAGCCGGGCGTGCTGTGGCCCGTCCGCATCGCTGATACCCTGGCGGTTTCAGATACCCTCGCGGCCGCTGATTCGCTGGCGGTGAAGGACTCCATCGCGATTCCGGGGCTGATCGAGCTCCCGAAACCGGTACGCATCCGCAAGACTGATCACTAATTAAATACATTATGGACTATTTACTGAAATATGGCTACACGCCCGACGTCGAGCAGATTTCCGCCCGCATCCAGGCCATCGGCTCCAATCTGGACGGACTCGCCACGCCGGAGGTGCTCAAGCAGTGCTTCTCGATGATGGACCTGACCACCCTGAAGTCCAACGACACGGTGGCTTCCGTGTCCAAGCTGGTGGACAAGGCCAACCGGCTCCCCGCCGAGTATCCGGACTATCCGCTGCCCGCGTCCATCTGCGTCTATCCCAATTTCGCCTCCGTGGTGCGGGACCGCCGCTGCAGCCCGGCCCTGCACGTGACCACGGTGGCCAGCTGCTTCCCTTCCACCCAGAGCTTCCTTGAAGTGAAGGTGAAGGAGTGCGAGCTGGCTGTCCGGGGCGGTGCGGACGAGGTGGATATCGTGCTTTCGCTGAGCAACTTCCTGTCCGGAGACTATGACGTTGCCTTCCAGGAGATCGTGGCGATGAAGCGCGCGATCGACGCCGAGGCAGCTGCTGCGGGCCGCAAGGTCGTGCTGAAGGTCATCCTCGAGACCGGTCTGCTGGTCACGCCGGAGAACATCGCCCGCGCATCCTTCCTGGCGATGGAAGCCGGCGCCGACTTCATCAAGACTTCGACCGGCAAGGTCGAGGTGAACGCCACCCCCACGGCGGCGTATGTGATGTGCGAGTGCATCAAGGCCTTTTACGACAAGACCGGCCGGAAGGTCGGCTTCAAGGCGGCCGGCGGCATCTCGAACGCCAAGGACGCGCTGCTCTATTATTTCATCGGTTCCTTCATCCTGGGCAAGAAATGGATGAACAAGGACCTTTTCCGCTTCGGCGTGAGCCGCCTGGGCAACAGCCTAATGAGTGCGATTGAGCAAAAAACGGTCAGTTTCTTCTAGGTTTCGAGCTCTTTTTTATCATCCGGGAGAGCCCCGATTTCTGCCCTGCACATAGCTGTGCGGGGCTTTTTGCATAATTAAACGTTTATTTGGCCAATAAAACGGATAGCCTTGCCGAACTTTGCTGCGGAACAAGTTGGAACGGCTATGAAGAATCTGTTTGCATTATGCCTGCCGCTGCTGCTGTGCGCCGCCTGCATCGGGCGGAACACGCTGGAGCCGCCCGTGCCGGAGCCGGAAGAGGATGCCCTCCCGCACGGGATGATCGTGTTGGGCAGGCGGCTCGAAGATCCCTATTCACTGGAGAATATGACCAAGGCCCTGGCGGACGTGTATCCCACCAAGGCCGGGCAGACGGAACTGGCAGCGACGCACCTGTATGTGCGCTTCCTGCCTGTGAGAGAGGTTCAGTTGCGGAGACTGGCTCGGCTGGGCGTCGAGACTCTTGACCATCCGGTGGACTATGAGATCGTGCGCGAAGGCGACTGGTATCACGATCCGTCGCTGGACGAGGACCGGATAACCTGGCAGTACGCCGTGGTGGACAAGGATTTCCCGTTCCCGCGCGACATCCCGTACGAGGTCCTGGAAGAGTGCTTCATTCCCGACGCCGGGACGGCGGCCACCAGGGCGGACGGGGTGGACTGGGAGGCGGTCGAGCGTGCCGCGTTCCGCCTGAGCGGCAACGGGGCGTTGTTGGGAGAGGTCACGAAGGGAGAGGAAAGCTCCGGCAAGCCGCAAGGACGGATAACCATCGTGGACGACGCCCTGGGCGTGACGGAAGGGGTGCGCGGCGTGCGCGTGTCCTGCAATACCTTCGTCAAGTTCGGCCAGGCATATACGGACGAAGACGGGAGGTATGCGATGACGTCCAGTTTTTCCTCCAGGCCGCGTTACCGCCTGGTTTTCAAGAACACGGAGGGTTTCGAGATCGGCCTGAACCTGCTCTTCAGCCCGGCGTCCGTGTCCACCCTGGGACGGGGTGAGGTGCAGGGGCTGGACGCCGAAGTGAGCCGCAGTTCGGAGCGGAAGCTCTTCTCCCGCTGCGTGGTGAACAACGCCGGCTATGACTACTGCAAGCGCTGCGCCGCCCTCGACCCGGCCGTGAAGACGCCGCCCGGCAACTACCGCATCTGGCTTTTCCAGGGCCTGTCGACGGGCAGTTCCCTGATGCTGCAGCAGGGCGTGCTCTTCGACCAGCTGGGCGTGGAGAAGCTGCTGGGGGAATACGCCGCCCTTATCAAAGTCTTCCTGCCGGACGCGACGCTCGGCCTCAAGGGGCTGGACGGCTACCGGGACATTTATTCCGCCGCCCTGCACGTATTCGCCCACGGCAGCCACTTTATGCTGGCGGGGTCGGAGTTCTGGGAGCACTATGCCGGTTTCGTGGTGAAGTCGTTCGTGACCTCCGGGCTGGTGGCCTACGGGATGGGCACGGAAGAGGACCACGGCTATTGCGAAATAGGGGAGATGTGGGCGTACTACTGCCAGACGGCCCTGTGCCGGGAGCGCTACGGCAAGGATTTCCCCGCCTGCGGAACGGACCGGTGGTTCCACCCGCAGATCTTCCTGGAACTGGAAGAGGCCGGGATCGGCCCGGCGAAGATCTTCCAGGTGCTGTCCTCCGACGTCACGGACCGGGAGATGCTGAAGAAAAAGCTGAAGAGCTATTATCCGGAGTACAAAAGCGCTATCAATCAGGCATTTGAAAAATACAAGTAAATACTATGACAAAACTTCACCGGAGGCTGTGGCCGCCAATTCGGATGAACTGCGTAAGATGACAAAAGTTTTTCCATAGTTTAAGTTTGTTTTTATACAAAAAGTTGTATCTTTGCAGTCCATTCGAGCGCGGGTGGCGAAATGGTAGACGCGCTAGTTTCAGGAGCTAGTGTCAATTGCGACGTGTGAGTTCGACTCTCATCCCGCGCACCAAAAAAGGAGACGATGCAAATCGCCTCCTTTTTTGTACTCTTGGCGTAACGCGATTATTCCTGCATCGCCGCCTTGAAGCAGTCGTCGGTCTGGAGGAAGAGGTGGTAGTAGGCCTTGTCGCCGAGTTTCGAATAGCGCCCCACGAGGGCCTGTACCTGCGTCATCACGTACTGCCGGTCCGTCTCCCATTCATCTTTTTCCGGCACCAGGCCGTCGCGGTCCTTCGCGAAAGCGAGGAACTGCCGCTCCAGTCCGGCGCGGCCCAGGTAAGCGAGCAGACGGCCGTAATCGTCGATTTCCGAGAGCTCCCTGCGGTGGGTGTCGAAGAAGGCGGAGGCGAAGCGCATCGCCGTGGCCTTGCGGTTGCAGGCCACGTAGAAAGATCCGGCGCGCGTGGTGTCGATGGGCACGAACACGTCGGGCAGGATGCCGCCCTTCTCGACGCGCATACTGTCTGCATAGACCATCTCGCCGCTGTCGTAGCGGCGCAGGACCTCGTAGTCGTAGTCGTCGGAATAGGGTTTCTGGATGCATCGGCCGGAAGGCGTGTAATAGCGCGCCACGGTAATGCGCATCCCGGAGCCGTCGCTGAAGAAGAAGGGTTCCTGCACGAGGCCCTTGCCGAAGGTGCGGCGGCCGTACAGCGTGGCGCGGCCGTTGTCCTGGAGCGCGCCCGCGAGGATCTCGCTCGCCGAGGCGGAGCCTTCGTCCACCAGCAGCTTCACGCGCATATCCTGGAACAGGCCGTTCCCGTCGGCGCGATACTCCTCCCGTCTGCGGTGCAGGCCTTCGATGTAGACGATCATCGCCTTGCGGGGCAGGAACAGGTTCGCGAGCCGGCAGGCCTGGTCCAGGTAACCGCCGGAGTTGTCGCGCAGGTCGATGATGATTTCCTGCATCCCTTCCGCCGCCAGCTCCAGCCCGGCCTTGAGGAATTCATCGGCCGTGGTGCGGGAGAACTTGGACAGGCGCAGGTAGCCCGTGGTGTCGTCCACCATAAAGGCGGCGTCAACCGAGTAGGTGGGAATCTTGCCGCGTGTGATCTCGAAGGGGATGACCTCGCGTCCGCGCTGGACGGTCATCAGCACCTTGCTGCCCGCGGGGCCCTTGATGCGGCGGACCATACTGTCCTGGGGGAAGTTCACGCCGGCGATGACGGTGGTGTCCACCTTCAGCAGGCGGTCGCCCGGCTGGAGGCCGATTTTCTCGGACGGGCCGCCGGGGATGACCTCGATGACCACGGCGGTGTCGTTGGGTACGTTGAACTGGATGCCGATGCCGTCGAAGTTGCCGGTGAGGTCGGCTTCCGTCTCTTCGAGGATCTGCGGAGGCATATAGGACGAGTGCGGGTCCAGAGCGGACAGGGCGGCGGCGGCCACCGCGTCGGACACCTTCCCGTGGTCCACGGAGTCCACGTAGTTTTCATCGATGCTCTGGAGGATGAGCGACACCTTGCGCCAGTCGTCGCGGGAGACGCGCATCGTACGCGGATTGCGGCCGATCTGCTGGACGAGCAGCATCAGGAGCACGCCGATGACCACGCCCAGCAGCGCGACGAGGATGGAGGATTTCTTCATTTTCAGTCGATCTTTTCTACTTCGATGCCGGCACGGCGCAGCAGGTCGATGCCGTCGGTGAGGCGGTATTCGTCGCGGTAGACGACCCGTTTGATGCCGCTCTGGATGATAAGCTTCGCGCATTCCATACAGGGCGAGGCGGTTACGTACAGCGTGGCGTCCTGGGCGCTGTTGCCGGACTTGGCCACCTTGCTGATGGCGTTGGCTTCGGCGTGGAGCACGTAGGGCTTGGTGACGCCGTTCTCATCCTCGCAGACATTCTCGAAGCCCGATGGGGTGCCGTTGTAGCCGTCCGAGATGATCATCCGGTCCTTGACGAGCAGCGCGCCCACCTGGCGGCGCTTGCAGTAGGAATTGGTGGCCCACACGGCGGCCATCTGCATATATTTGTCGTCGAACTTGGTCATTGTCTATCGCTGGTAAAGGTAACGCTTGATGCTGCGCTTGGGCGTACGCTCGAAGTCTTCCGGCAGGAATTCGATCTTGCGGATCTGGGCATAGGAGGGCAGGAGCTTGTTGATCTCGGGAAGGCCGTCGCTGATGCGCTGCTCCAGCTCCTCGCCGCTTATGTCGTCCAGTTCGCCCTGGTGGTAATCCAGGTACACGAGGGCCGTGAGGCCGCCCTTGTCCTCGACCACGAGCGACTCCACCACATAGGTGACGTTGTTGATCACGGCTTCCAGCTCTTCCGGATAGATGTTCTGGCCGCTGGGGCCCAGGATCATACACTTGGAGCGGCCGCGCAGGTACAGGTAGCCGTCGTAGTCGATCACGCCTATGTCGCCGGTCTTGAACCAGTTGTCGTTGGTGAAGGAGGCCTTGGTGGCCTGGCGGTTTTTGTAGTAACCCAGGAACACGTTGTCGCCCTTGACCTGGATTTCGCCGGGTTCCTTGTAGGGGTTCTTGGAGTCGATGCGGATCTCGCAGCCCGGCACAGGCACGCCGCAGGAGCCCTTGCGGGCCTTCCACCACTTGGCGTAGGTGATGATGGGGCCGCACTCGGTCATTCCGTAGCCGACGGTGAAGGGGAAATGGATCTGGCGCATAAACTTCTCCACTTCCGGATTGAAGGCCGCGCCGCCCATAATCACTTCCTCGAAGCGGCCGCCGAAGGCGTCGATGAGGTTGTTGCGGATCTTCTTGCGGATCACCTGGTCCACGATGGGGATGCGCATCAGCGACTTGTGGCGGTCGACCTGCGGCTTGATCTGGGATTTGTATACCTTCTCGAAGATGAGCGGAACGGCGATGATCACGTCCGGATGGATCTCGGAGAACGCCTTCATAATGACCTTGGGACTGGGGGTGCGGGTCAGGAAATGCACGTGCGCACCGATGGTCATCTCGAAGAGGAACTCGAACATCATCCCGTACATATGCGCGGAAGGCAGCATCGCCACCATCTGCGACTCGCAGGTCATCTGCGGTTCGGCGGTCTCGTGGGCGAAGCGGATGTTGCACCACAGCGAACGGTAGGGGAGCATCACGCCCTTGGAGAAGCCGGAGGTGCCGGAGGTGTAGTTGATCAGGGCGAGTTCCTCGGGCTGGTCCTCATAGTAGTCGATGTACTCGGGCTTGAAGCCGTCGGGGTACATCTCCTTGAAGGTGCGGTTGAGGTTGTCGCGTACGGCCACGAGGTCCTGGTTCTTGGCGTAGATGTAGTTGAGGGTGTTCATCTGGACGATGACCTCCAGGCCGGGCATCTCGATTTCCGAGAGCCCCTGCCAGATGATTTCGTCCACGAAGAGGACCTTGGCGTCGGAGTGGTTCACGAGGTAGTGGATGTTCTCCGGCTTGAACTCGTGCAGGATGGGTACGGGCACGGCGCCGTAGGTGGTGGCGGCCATAAAGCACACGCCCCAGTGGGCCTGGTTGCGCGAGCAGAGGGCCACCTTGTCACCTTTCTGCAGGCCGCATTTTTCGAAGGCGATGTGCAGCAGCTCGATGCGCTCGGCTACGTCGCTGTATTTCAGGGTCACGCCCTGGTAATTGGAGAGCGCCTCCCGCTCCCAGTTCTCCTTGAAGCTCTTCTCGAGCAGTTTATTTACTGATTGGAATTCCATTGCAGACGAAGGCCTTTTTTGCCCCAGGCGAGGGTTTTTTCAGGTTCATAGACGATGAAACGGCAGCCTTTGCCCGGCCATTTCGGCGCGGTCTCGGGACGCGTGGCGTCCAGCCAGGCCTGCACGCCGGCGGGGCTTCCGTAAACATACCAGCCACCGTAGGCGGCTTCGCAGCTGTCGTCCGGAAGGGCGAACACGCTGCCGTAGAGCGCGGGCAGAAAGCCGCGCCAGGGGTTGGCGGCCGGTTCGCGGTCCGCGACGGCCTTGCCGGGCCGGACGAGCGCCACCGCCCAGCCGTCTCCGTGCACGAGGGCGAGCTCCCGCACGTCAATCTCCTTTTCCCACATAAGCGGATTCTTCCCGCTTTCCTTCCTGAGGGCGTCGAGCGTCCTGTGGTAGCGCGTCAGTTTCACGGATGCATCCTGGAAGCGTTCGAACGCTTCGCGGAACGTCGGGTTGGCGACGGGCAGGGCCAGGGCAAAGCGGACGGTGTCGGGCAGGACGGCGCCGAGCCGGCTGTCGGAGAAGGGCAGCAGCTCCAGGATATTGGCGAAATAGGAGTCCGCCGGGCCCTGTACGGGCAGGATGTCGCATCCGTCGGCTTTCGGGGTAATCACGGTCCAGTCGGCGATGCCGCGCAGGAATGCGGTGAGGTCGCGCCGGGGGAAGAAGTCCTGCAGCCAGCCTTTCGGCGCGAGCCGGTCCGCTCCTCCGTTGCGGAAGATGACGAAGTTGTCCGGGTCGGCCGCCGCCAGGGCCTGGCGGAAGTATGGCGCGTCCAGGATGGAAGTCTGTTCCGTGATGTGGCGGCGTACGGCCGTGATCTGCGCGTCGGAGGGGCTGATGACCACCATCCCGGTGCGGCCGGTTTCTTCATCCGGCTCGAAATAGTGGCTGTACAGTTTCAGCGAGGCCGCTTGGGCGAGCAGGTTGTTCAGGGCTGCGGCCGAGTCGGCTTCCGCCTTGCGGGTATCCAGGGCGAGCACGGGCATCAGCGAGCCGCTGTAACAGAGCGAAAGGGCCATCCTGGCGTTCTTGAAGTCCGACAGGTCCAGTTTGTGCAGGACGGAGGTGCTGTCGTAGAGCCGCAGGCCTTCGGAGCAGCGGTCGTTGCAGATGACGCCGAGGGCGTCGGAAGGGACGGCCGCGAGAAGCTCCGGGATGCGTTTCTGCTGAACGGGGGCGCCGTCCTTCCGTGCGGGATTCCCGCAGGAGAGGAATAACGGCAGGGCCAGCAGGATGGCGAGGATCGTTTTTTTGCTCATAACTTGCAAATATACTAATTATTTGAATTATGATTTTCCGGGGAAATCAGTATCTTTGCACGTTTTTACGAATCTGGTTTTCCCGGAAAAGAGTAGTGTAACGGAATATGCAAGAAATCAGAAATATAGCTATCATCGCCCACGTGGACCACGGCAAGACCACGCTGGTGGACCGGATGATCTACCAGGCCAACCTGGTGCGCCAGCCGGAGAACCTCGGGCAGCTGATCCTGGACAGCAACGACCTGGAGCGCGAGCGGGGCATCACCATCCTCGCGAAGAACGTCTCGGTCATCTACAAGGGAGTCAAGATCAACATCATAGACACGCCGGGCCACAGCGACTTCGGCGGCGAGGTGGAGCGCGTGCTCAATATGGCGGACGGCGTGCTGCTGCTCGTCGACGCCTTCGAGGGCTGTATGCCCCAGACCCGCTTCGTGCTGCAGAAGGCCATCCAGATGGGCAAGAAGCCCATCGTGGTCATCAACAAGGTGGACAAGCCCAACTGCCGTCCGGACGAGGTGCAGGAAGAGGTCTTCGACCTGATGTGCAACCTCGACGCTTCCGAGGAGCAGCTGGACTTCGTGACTGTGTATGGTTCCGCGAAGCAGGGCTGGATGTCGCTCGACTGGAAGAAGCCGACGGGAGACATCACCCCGCTGCTGGACACCATCCTCGAGGTCATCCCGGCCCCGCCGGTGGTGGAGGGCACGCCGCAGCTGCTCATCTCCTCGCTGGAGTATTCGCCGTATGTGGGGCGTATCGCGGTGGGACGCATCACCCGCGGCGTCCTCAAGGCCGGGCAGATGATCAGCCTGTGCAAGCGCTACGACATCGTGCAGAAGCAGAAGATCAAGCAGCTGATGGTCTTCGAGGGCCTGGGCAAGACGAACGTCGAGGAGGTGCAGTGCGGCGACATCTGCGCCGTCGTGGGCATCGAGGGCTTCGAGATCGGCGACACCATCGCCGATTACGAGAACCCCGAGGCGCTGGCGCCCATCGCGGTGGACGAGCCGACGATGAGTATGCTGTTCACCATCAACAATTCGCCTTTCTTCGGCAAGGACGGCAAGTTCGTGACCTCGCGCCACCTCAAGGAGCGCCTGGAGAAGGAGCTGGAGAAGAACCTGGCCCTGCGCGTGAAGCCGGGCCTGACGGCCGATTCGTTCGTGGTTTACGGCCGCGGTGTGCTGCACCTGTCTGTACTTATCGAGACGATGCGCCGCGAGGGGTTCGAGTTGCAGGTGGGCCAGCCCAAGGTGCTGGACAAGACCATCGGCGGACAGCGTTGCGAGCCGGTTGAAGACCTGTCGATCGAGGTGCCGGAAGAATTCGTGGGCGCCGCCATCGAGATTTCTACGCGCCGCAAGGGCGCCCTGGTGCGGATGGAGCCGCGCGGCGACCGCACCCTGCTGGAGTTCGAGATTCCTACGCGCGGCCTCATCGGCCTCCGTTCCAACCTGCTGACCGCCAGCCAGGGCGAGGCCATCGTGGCGCACCGCTACAAGGAGTACCAGCCCTACAAGGGCGAGATCGAGCACCGCAACAACGGCTCCCTGGTGTCCATCGAGACGGGCCAGGCCATAGCCTATTCGATGAACAAGCTGCTGGACCGCGGCCGCTTCTTCGTGGAGCCGGGTGAGGAGATTTACGCCGGCCAGGTGGTGGGCGAGCACACCCGCGAGCGCGACCTGAACATCAACATCTGCAAGACCAAGAAGCTCACGAACGTGCGTGCCGCCGGTTCCGACGAGAAGATCATCCTGCCGCCGGCCATCAAGTTCTCCCTCGAGGAGGCGCTGGAGTACATCCAGGAGGACGAACTCGTGGAGGTGACCCCGCATTTTATGCGCATCCGCAAGATTCTGCTCGACCCGCTGGCGCGCAAGCGCAGCAGCGACAACGAAGACTGACGTTTTTACTTGTTAATCGCAAAAATTTTGCTAACTTTGCAGCCCTTTGTAGTTAATCTGACAAGTCTGGCCCCCGGAAGGAACCGTTTTGAATGGCACGCGGGAGCCGAGTTCTTTGAAGCGTTCGGGAATGCGGACATCCTCGATGCCGATCTGGAAGTGACGGCAGACGTGGTGTGCCACGGGCTCACCGCGGAAGTGGAATGCGAAATCGCAGGCAGCGTCACCGTCGCTTGCGACAGATGTCTCGAGGATCTCGTGATTCCGGTGGAGACTTCCTTCGGGGAGAGCTACACGCCGGAAGGCGGGCAGCTGGACCTGAGCCAGGATGTGTACGATTACGTGTGCATCTCGCTCCCGCTCCAGCGTATGCATCCGGAAGGGGAATGCAATCAGGAAACTACAAAGTATTTGAGCAAATAATATTTAAAAAGATAAAGCAATGGCACATCCGAAACACAAACTTTCCAAGCAGCGCCGGGACAAGCGCCGCACGCACGACTTTGCGCCGGTCCCGACCCTCGCCACCTGCCCGAACTG
>JAFYZZ010000037.1 GCA_017548445.1 Bacteroidales bacterium
CTCCTTCAGACGCTGGAGGGCCATCGGGTCCTTCTTGAGGTCGATGCCGCCGTTGTCGGTGGCGAACTCGCGGGCCAGCCATTCGATGATGGCCTGGTCGAAGTCGTCGCCGCCCAGGTGGGTGTCGCCGTTGGTGGACTTCACCTCGAACACGCCGTCGCCGAGTTCCAGGATGGAGATATCGAAGGTGCCGCCACCGAGGTCGTACACCGCGACCTTCATATTCTTGTTCTTCTTGTCGAGGCCGTAGGCCAGAGCGGCGGCCGAAGGCTCTTTGATTAAGCGCTTGACGTCCAGACCCGCGATCTTGCCGGCCTCCTTGGTGGCCTGGCGCTGCGAGTCGGAGAAGTACGCCGGCACGGTGATGACCGCCTCGGTAACCTCCTGGCGGAGATAGTCTTCAGCCGTCTTCTTCATTTTCTGAAGGATAATTGCGGAGATCTCCTGCGGAGAATACAGGCGGCCGTTGATGTCCACGCGCGGGGTGTTGTTTTCGCCGCGGGCGACCTTGTACGGCACGCGGGCGACCTCGCGGTTCACCTGGTCGTAGGTCTCGCCCATAAAGCGCTTGATCGAGAAGACGGTGTTGTGAGGGTTGGTGATGGCCTGGCGCTTGGCGGGGTTGCCCACCTTGCGTTCGCCATTGTCGGTAAAGGCGACGATGGACGGCGTCGTGCGCGCGCCTTCGTCATTGATGATCACGGTAGGCTGGTTGCCTTCCATCACGGCCACGCAGGAATTGGTGGTGCCGAGGTCGATTCCGATGATTTTTCCCATAATATCTGACTTTTAAGATTTCACGTTTGTCACCCGCCACCTCCGGCGGGCCGGGAAGGGTATCATCAAAACCTTTGCCAACGGTTTTTTTCTGACAATTTGTCATTATCTTTGCGGTATGGAATATCGGCAGCTGAGCAAGGAAGAGTTCGACGACCTGGCGGGGCGGATCCTCTACGAGGACAACCACCTGCTGGCGGTCTGCAAGCGCGTGGGAGAGATCACGCAGGGCGACAAGACGGGCGACGAATGCCTGACGGAGGCGTACAAGGCCTTCATCGCTCAGCGCGACGGCAAGCCGGGCAAGGTCTTCCTGGGCCTCCCCCACCGGCTGGACCGCCCCGTCAGCGGGGTGTGCCTGCTCGCGAAGACCTCCAAGGCCCTGGAACGGCTCGACAAAATGCTTCGAGACGGGGAGATCCACAAGACCTACTGGGCGCTCTGCTGCGCGAAACCCGAACCCCCGGAAGGCCGCCTGGAGGGCTGGCTGAACCGGAACGAGCAGCAGAACAAGTCCTACATCGTGGCGGACGGAGCATCGCCCCGGCCCGCCCGTTTCCCGGAGGCGAAGCTCGCGAAACTCGAATACCGCTATCTGCGAAGCACGGACCGCTACCACCTGGTGGAGGTGGACCTGCTTACCGGCCGCCACCATCAGATCCGCTGCCAGCTGAGCCACCTGGGCTGTCCCGTCAAGGGCGACCTGAAGTACGGCGCGCCTCGCTCCAACCCCGACGGCGGAATCTGCCTGCACGCCCGCCGTATCCGCTTCACGCACCCGGTCCGGAAAGAGGAGATGGACATCACCGCCCCGCTGCCGGCCTCGTGGAAGGGCGTCAGCTGACTTCTCCTCCTTCTCGCGTCCGCTCCATATAGGCGGACGGCGTCTCCCCCATATTGAGCTTAAAGGCCATATTGAAACTGACCGTCGAGTGGAAACCGCACATCATCGCCAGATTGATGACCTTCAGGTTGCGGTCCTGCCGGATCAGTTCCAGGGCGTACTGGATGCGGTAATAGTTGACGAACTGGCTGAAGTTGCGCCCCGCCTGGATGTTGATGGTCCGGGAAAGATAGGTCTTGTTGGAAAAGACCAGCCCGGCCAGGTTCATCAGGTTGAAATCCGGATCCAGGAAAGGACGCTTCTTCTCCATCACGTCCACCACCCGTTCGTACAGACGCGTCATCTTCGCCGCGTCTTCGTCATTCGGACCCGTCTGGGGCGGAACCGGGCGCAGGTTCCCCTTCAGCAGACCCTTGAGTTCCAGTTCTTTCTTCTTGCTGATGAAAAATGTCCTGCCCGTGCGTGCCCGCAGCAGGAGCACGGCGTACAGCGCCGCCGCAGGCGCCAGCACCAGACAGGCCGCCCAGGCCGGAGCGGCCGGCGACGGGAAAGCCGCCGCCAGCAGGTACAAGGCCAGGGAATAGCTATGACGCGCGTGGTTCTCCACGCCGTGCCAGACGGCGTACTGGCGGAACAAAGGTCGCAGATAGGCGTAGCGTGCCGCCGCGCGGAATGTCAGGCAGACGGCGTGCAGGCCCAGCACCGGCAGCAGGAAAAGCCGCAGCGGCAGGTCCGCCCAAACGCCCACCGCACAGACCGCCAGCTCCCCCAGGGAGAAACGGAAAGACAGGGCCATCCCCTCCTCCGAGACCGGCAGCAGGAGCAGCACCGCACAGGCCGACAGCAAACCCGCCGTCCAGGCGTCCGGTCCCGCGACGGTGCCGAGCCGCATAGAACCCGCAAGCGGCGGAAGCGCCAGGCAGCACACCGAAATCACGCATATGCAACGGTGCAGCGAAATCTTGACAGTTCTCTTCATCCGTAACGATTTCCCGGACAAAGATATGGAAAACCCCCGTCCTGAAGGGGGTCAGCACGGGGGTAAGGGATGAAAATGGCTTTTTGCGGTACGGAATTATTTCTTACCCCCTACCTTGAACCGGTCGAACCCCTTCCCGTACACCCCGGTCACGGAGGAAACGGAGATGAAGGCGTTCGGGTCGATGCCGTTGATGTACTTCAGGAACACGTTGAGGTCCGTCTTGCGCGTGATGACCATTATCACTTCCGTGTCCTGCTTGGTGTACCAGCCCTTGCCGTTGAGGACGGTCACGCCCCGGTGCAGGTCGCGGGTAATCGCATCGGCGATCTCCTCGTGTTTCGGAGAGAGGACGAAGATCTGCACCGACTGGCGGGAACCTGACAGGTACAGGTCCAGCACCGTGCTCACGATGGTAATCAGGATGAAACCATATACCACAGTGGTGATCTTGTCCGGCCAGGCCATCAGGGTGCCGTCGGGCATATAGGACGGGACCAGGAGCGAGGACAGGATGATCACCGCGTCCATCATCAGGATCATCCGGCCCGGCGAAACGTTGCGGTACTTGTTGACAATCAGCGCGATGATGTCCGTTCCGCCCGTACTGCCGCCCTGCGAGATGGACAGGCCGATACCGATGCCCACGATGATGCCGCCCATTATGGTGCACATCAGCTTGCCGTTATCCAGCGCAAGCAGCTTGATGATTTCCTGCGGGATAAGCCCCTGCCCCACGTTCAACGCGACGGAGGTCAGCAGGATGGCGTAAACGGACTTGGCCCCGAAACTGCGCCCGAGGGTGAACAGCGCTGCTATCAGCAGACCGGCGTTCACGACAAAATAGGTATAGCCGATCTTGACTACGCCCCCCGTCGCATATTGGACGATGGAGCCCATACCGGTCACGCCGCCACCGATCATATTGTTGGGAATCAGGAAGATGATCCACCCCATCACGTACATCAGGACGCCCAGCGTAATCAAGGCATACTCCTTGACGGCGACCCACACTTTCTTGTCAAACAACTTCATTGTCTTTCGCTTTCTTCTTGAGTTTCACGCCCGTCTTGATTTCCTCGAAACCCTCGCCGTAAACGTTGCGCGTGGGGGAAATCGACATAAAGGCACGCGGGTCGAGCTCCTTGATCACGCGCGTCAGTTCCGCAAGCTGGTTCTGCCCGATGAGCAGCAGCAGGACGTTCCGGTCGGACTTGGTGTACCAGCCCTGGGCCTTGAGCACCGTCACGCCACGGTCCATATTCCGGATGATGTGGTCCGCGATCTGGTCGTACTTCTGCGAGAACACCAGCAGCTGGCAGGACGAGCGCTTGCCGCCTACGACGATGTCGATTACCAGCGAGAAGATCACCACCTCCACAAGGCCGTAGCACATATCCGAGAAGGTTTTGTCCGGCAGGAACAGCAGCAGGGAGCAGATGACCACGTCCGACAGCAGGAAAACCGTGCTGAGCGAAACCGGCCAGTATTTGTTGACCATCAGCGCGATGATGTCGGTGCCGCCCGTGCTGCCGCCGTAGCGGAGCACGAGCCCGAGCCCGACGGACTCGAACACGCCGGCCACGACCGGCACCAGAAGGCGCTCCTCCATATAGAAGAAAGAGCCCGGAATCGCGTGAAGCACCTCCGCCTTCGAAAGGATCTGCATCGCCACGCTGGACATCACGATGCAGAAGATGGTCTTGAAGCCGAACCCGATGCCCATTGCGATCACCGCGATGATGATCAGCAACGCGTTGATCACAAAATAGGAATACTGGGCCTGGATCACGCCGCCCGTGGCGTACTGGATGATGGTGCACAGGCCCATCATCCCGCCGGCGGACATCCCGTTCGGAATCATAAAGCACTCCCACGCAATCGTGAAGATGAAACACGCGAGGGTGAGCGTGATGTATTCCCAGACGGTACGGTATATGTCCTTGCGCGTCATTTCAGCACGATGTTGATGATCCTGCCGGGCACCACGACCACCTTGACGATCTGCCTGTCTCCCACCCATTTGGCCGTCTGTTCCATTCCGCGCACCGCGGCCTCGACCTCGGCGGGCGAGGCACTGCGCGGCATATCCACGGTGAAGCGCATCTTGCCGCCGAACTGTACCGGATAAGTGACGCTGTCCTCCGCCGTATAGGCGGCGACGTACTCGGGGAAGCGGGCGTCGCACACGCTGCCCTCGTGCCCCAGCAGGTGCCAGAGCTCCTCGGTGATGTGCGGGGCGAAGGGCGACAAGAGCACGGCGAGCGGCTCCAGGATCTCCCGCTTGTGGCAGTCCATCGTCGCCAATTCGCCCACGGCGATCATAAAGGCGCTGATGGTGGTGTTGAAGGAGAAGTTCTCGATGTCCTCCTGCTCCTTGCCGATGAGCTTGTGCAGGGCCTTGAGTTCCTGCGGTCCGGCTTTTTCATCCGTGACGCAGAAGCCGTCGCGGCTGGCGTACAGGCGCCAGAACTTCTTCAGGAAGCGCGCTACGCCGTCGATGCCCTTGGTGTCCCAGGGCTTGCTCTGCTCGAGCGGGCCGAGGAACATCTCGTAGAGCCGGAGCGTATCGGCGCCGTAGGTGTCGCAGACGACATCGGGGTTCACCACGTTGTACATCGACTTGCTCATCTTCTCCACGGCCCAGCCGCAGACGTACTCGCCGTCCTCGAGGATGAACTCCGCGTCGGCGAAGTCCGGCCGCCAGCGGCGGAACGCCTCCAGGTCGAGCCTGTCGTTCCGGACGAGGCTGATGTCCACGTGGATCTCGGTGGTCTCGTAATCGTCCTTGAGCCCCAGCGAGACGAACTTGTTCGTGCCGACGATGCGGTATACGAAGTTGGAGCGGCCCTGGATCATTCCCTGGTTGATGAGCTTGCGGAACGGCTCGTCCTCGCAGACATAACCGCGGTCATAAAGGAACTTGTTCCAGAAGCGCGAATAGATCAGGTGTCCCGTAGCGTGCTCGGTGCCGCCGATGTACAGGTCCACGTTGCGCCAGTATTCATCGGCCTCGCGGCTCACGAGCGCACCGTCGTTGTGCGGATCCATATAACGCAGATAGTAGGCGCTGGATCCCGCGAAACCCGGCATCGTGCTCTTTTCCAGAGGATATCCGTCATAGGTCCAGTCCTTCGCGCGGGACAGCGGCGGCTGCCCGTCCGGAGAGGGCTTGAAGGAGTCGATCTCGGGCAGGCGCAGCGGCAGCGCGGACAGCGGCAGCGGCGTGGGAATGCCGTCCTTGTAACAGATCGGGAACGGCTCGCCCCAGTAGCGCTGGCGCGAGAAGATGGCGTCGCGCAGGCGGTAGTTGGTCTTGCGATGACCGAGCCCGTGCGCCTCCACGTAGTCCTTCGCCGCCTCGATGGCCTGTTTGACAGTCATCCCGTTCAGGAAGCCGGAGTTGCACATAATGCCGTCCTTGGCGTCGAAGCTCTCCTCGGACACGTCGCAACCCTCGATGAGCGGGACGATGGGCAGGCCGAACTTCTTCGCGAAGGCGTAGTCGCGGCTGTCGTGCGCCGGAACCGCCATAATGGCGCCGGTGCCGTAGCCCGCCAGCACGTATTCGGAAATCCAGATGGGCACCTTCTCCCCGGTGACCGGGTTGATGCCGTAGGAGCCGGAGAACACGCCCGTGACCGTCTTGGTCTCGGCGATGCGCTCGCGCTCCGTCTTCTTCTTCACGTACTTGAGGTACTCGGCCACCTCGGCCTTGCGGTCTGCGGCCGTCAGGACATCCACCAGCTCGCTCTCCGGCGCCAGGACCATAAAGGTCACGCCGTAGATGGTGTCGGCGCGGGTGGTGAAGATGGTGACGGGCAGTTCGCGCCCGTCGCAAATGGTGTTGAAGACCATCTCCGTGCCTTCGGAACGGCCGATCCAGTTGCGCTGCATCTCTTTCAGCGAGTCGGTCCAGTCCAGGCTCTCCAGCGAGTCGAGCAGGCGTCCGGCGTAAGCCGACACGCGCAGCTGCCACTGAGTCATCTTCTTCTGCTCCACCGGAAAACCGCCCCGCACGCTCAGGCCGTCCTTGACCTCGTCGTTCGCGAGCACGGTACCCAGCCCCTCGCACCAGTTCACGGAGGTCTCGCCCTGGTAGGCGATGCGCCAGCGCATCAGGATGTCGGACTTCTCCTTGTCGGAAGCGGCTTTCCAGCGTTCCGGGGTGATGTCGTCATAGCCCGTGGTCTCGAATCTCCCGATGAGTTCGGAGATGGGGCGCGCCTTGTCCAGCTCGGGGTCGTACCAGCTGTCGAACATCTGCAGGAAGGCCCACTGCGTCCACTTGTAGAAAGCGGGGTCGCAGGTGCGCACCTCGCGGTCCCAGTCGTAGGAGAAGCCGATGCGGTCCAGCTGTTCGCGGTAACGCGCGATATTCTTCTCCGTCGTGACCTCGGGATGCTGCCCCGTCTGGATGGCGTACTGCTCGGCCGGCAGGCCGAAGGCGTCGTAGCCCATCGGATGCAGGACGTTGAAGCCCTTGAGGCGCTTGTAACGGGAGAAAATGTCGCTGGCGATGTAGCCCAGCGGATGACCCACGTGCAGTCCGGCGCCGGACGGATAGGGAAACATATCCAGCACGTAGAACTTCGGCTTCGCGGGATCCTCGCTTACCTTGAATGTCTTGTTCTCAGCCCACCAGGCCTGCCATTTCCGTTCAATCGATTGAAAATCGTAATCCATATATGACGTCTTATTTTTTCTTTCTCTTTTCCAACCTGAATTCCACCCAGACCGACATCGCGGTCTTCACTTTCTTTCCGCGGAGGACGCCGGGCTTCCAGTCCGGCGACGAGGACACCACGCGCACGGCTTCCGCGTCCAGGCGCGGATCGGCCCCCCGGGCCACCTTCACGTCCGTGACCTTGCCTTTCTCGTTGATGACGAAGTCCACGAGCACGCGCCCCTGCACCCCCTCGTCCACGCAACTACTTGGATACCTGAGGTATACATACACCCAGCGCCGGAGAAATTCGGCCGGATCGGCGGAGCGGAAGAAGGTGGGCCGGACGTCGAGGTCGATCAGCGACACGACGTCCCGGGCGTCGGTGCGGGCATCGTTTTCATCCTCGCGGAAGGCCGGCTTGCGGCCGTTCACCAGCGTGATGCAGAAGTGGTAGATATACTCCAGTTCGCGCTCCATCCCGTCATATTCCAGGACGGAAGGAACGTCGCGGTCGGTATTGTATTCCGGATACATCCCGGTGGTGAACATCACCGAAGGGATCTCCGCCGCGTAGAAGATGCGGTGGTCCGAGGACACCGGCTCCCGGCTCACCAGTTCCGGCGTGACGGGCTGCAGGCTGCCGCTGACTTCCGCGAGCAGGCGGTTCAGGTCCGGATTGGAGGACGTGAAGGCATAGAAACCGTTCGAGCCCGTGCCCAGCATATCCAGGTTCACCATCGCGTCGATCTTCTCTTTGCCGCTGAAGGAGCGGTTGATGAAATACCACGCGCCAGCCCCCGTTTCCAGCGAGGACCCGAACGCGGCGATGATGACCGAGCGCTTGAGCAGCACGCGGTTCGCGGACAGCATCTTCGCAAGTTGAAGGAGCATCGCAAGCCCGGAGGCGTTGCCGTTCGCCCCGCAGAAGACCTTCTCGCGCGGCTCGCCGTTCACCAGGTACTCCATCCGGCCGAGGTTGTCCAGCCGGGCGCCGATGACGATGTAATGCTCGCGCAGTTCCGGGTCGTATCCGGGAATGAAACCGATGACGTTGCGGGAGGTGAGCGTGTCGCCGGCCTCCTGCTTCAGTCCGAAGAGATCCCCCTCGGGACCTCCCAGGACCTCGACTCCGCAGGAGACAAGTTCCTCGGCCACGTACACGGCGGCCTCCAGTTCCCCTTCCGATCCGGCCTTGCGGCCTTCCCGGGCAGGCGAGGCGAGGTATTCCACGTGCCGCTTCATCGCGGCCACCGCTTCGCTGTCTTCCAGCGAACCATAGGAAGTGCGGTATTGGGCGCCGGCGCTCAGGCACGCCGCCAGGCACAGCAGGCAGGTCAGGATCCTTCTTCTCATAAGCTACTCGTTATTAAGGATCCAGGCGTCCTTGGGGCAGAAGCGCTCGCCGCGCAGTTTCCTCAGGGACGCATATACTTCGGTCAGGCTGTTGGAGGGACAGATGCCCACGGCGATGAAGCCGTTGCGGAACGGGATCAGGGTGGCCGGGTATCCGGCCTGCTCGGCCTTCCCGCCCTGGCGTTCAGCGTTCGCCGGCGTGCTGAAAGCGCCGATCATCACATAGTAGCGGTACGGCAGTTCCGTCCCGGTCCTGGTGGCGAGCTGGCGCGTGGAGATGACGGACTCCTTGGCGTTGCGCAGCGAATCCAGGGTGGCCAGCGAGTCGGAAATCTGCTTCCTGACCAGCTTCAGGGAATCCAGGCGCCGCTGATGGGCCTGGGCTTCCTGTTCGATGCGCACGCGCTTGGCCTCGATGTCCCGCGACGTGGGACGGCCGGCCAGCTGGCGGAAGAAGTCGCATCCGCCCAGCAGGCACATCGAGGCGGCCAGCGCCGCTATGACCATTATTTTCTTCATAATCCTGCAAATTTACCAATTTTCTTATATTTGCACAATGCTATGAAAGCGAACCGATTCATACCCCTCCTGTTCCTGCTGCTCCCGGCCTGGAAAACCGCCGCCCAGCGGCCCGTTTTCCCTTTCGCGTCCGAACAGTATCAAATCCCGTTCCCGAAAGCCGCCCTGAACGCTCCCGATACCGTGAGCGTCGTCATTATCGGTGACGTGATGATGCACGCCAAGCAGCTCGAACGCGACCACCGTCCCTTCCTGGAGCGGATCGCCCCGGCGCTGCGTGAAGCGGACTTCGCCGTGGCCAATATGGAGTTTCCCCTCGGCGGGAAGCCCTATACCGGATATCCCGCCTTCTCGACGCCGGATTATTATCCCTGGTACGTGGGAGGAGAATGCGGCGTGGACGTCTTCTTAACGGCCAACAACCACGTGCTCGACCGGGGCTCAGCGGGTCTGAAGCGCACCCTGGACGTTTACGAAAAGATCCGCGACTCGCTCGGCGTGCGGCAGACGGGTGCAGGACGCGATCCGGAGGAGTTGGGGCGCGACAACCCGCTGCTCCTCTCCCGGAAAGGGATACGCATCGCCCTGGTCAACTTCACCTACGGGACCAATACCGGTCCGGACCGGGAGTGGCCCAAGGTCAGCCTGATGCACAAGGATGAGGTTTCAGCCGCCATCCGCAGCGCGCGTGAGCAGGGAGCGGACTTCGTCGTCGCCCTGCCGCACTGGGGCACGGAATACCAGCTCCGGCACGACGCCACGCAGGGATCGTGGGCCGGATGGCTGGTCGGCGAGGGTGTGGATGCCGTGGTGGGGAGCCATCCCCACGTCGTCCAGGACACCACGCACATAGGCGGCGTTCCCGTCATCTATTCGCTCGGAAACGCCGTCTCGAATATGAGCGCCACCAACACGCGCATCGGCCTGATGGCCACGCTCCGGTTCGTGTACGACCCCGCCAGCGGGGAGAAGAAGATGCTCGAGCCCGAACTCCGTTTTCTCTGGTGCACCCTGCCCGAACGGCTCCTGCCCGACAGTTACGCCAGCCTGTTCGTAAAAGAGTGGGCCAACCGCCGGGACGATTGGCTCACTCCTTCTGATTTCGACAATATGATGTCCACCTACCGGCGCGTCCTGGACGCTACCGGAATCGAGGACTGACGGCGATTATTCGCCGATATTGGAATACTTGTCGTACTTGGCCTGGTATTCCGCGTTCTCGTTGCGGAAGCGGAAGCAGGCGTTCTTCAGGTACTCTGCGATGCTGGCCCTGGTCTCGGGATCCTTGACCATCTCGAAAGCCTTCTCGAACGGCTCGATGCAGCTCTTGAGGGTCTTCTCGAAATCAGCCACCAGCGCCTCGTACTTCTTGTCGTCCATCTCCATCGAAGCCTCGTCCTGAAGCTCGACGGCGCGGTTGTACAGGAACATACCCTTGCCGATGTAACCCCACTCGTAGTTCGGATTGACCTTGATGGCCTCGTCGTAGGCGGCCAGGGCCTCCTCGTTCTGTCCGAGTTTCGCGCGGGCATTACCCTCCACGTAGTACAGGGAGGCGTTGTCCGGCTCGTTCTTCTTCGCATCAGCAAAGAGCTGGAAGAGACGGGCGGTGTCCTCGCCGCTGTTCAGGTAGTAGTTGATCAGGCCGATCAGGATACCCTGGTTCATAGGGAACTTCTGGATACCCTCCTCCAGGAGGCTCTTGGAGCCCGGGGTGTCGCCGAGGCGCTCGGCGATGTCGGCCAGCTTGGCGTAGGCCTCGCCGTCCTCACCGTAATAATTGTACTTGGTACCTTCCTCGAAGAAGCGCTTGGCACGGTTCCAGTCGGAATTCGTCCAGGCGGTCAAGCCGGCATTGTAGATGGAGTTGGTGTCCAGCTGGCTGAGCGGAGCGGTGCCCGCGGCCTTGACGGCCTTCTCGAAGAGTTCGGACGCCAGGCCGAAATTACCCAGGGAATAAGCGTTGTACGCTTCGTCCGTGTACTTGGAGTTGACGCTCTCGAGACCGGCGGTGATCTCCTTGGTCTTCTGGCCCTTGTCGTCCAGCTGACCGGCCTTGGCGAAGGCGTCGAGCGCCTTGTCAAGCGCATTCTCCACCACCGGCTTGGTGATCTCGATCAGGGCGAGCTGGCCGGCCTGGTTGAAATAATAGTTCTTGTTGGAGAAGACCTGCTTGTGCATCGGCTGGCCGCCGATGGTCACGTCGGCTTCGGACATCGGACGCTCGCCGCCGCCCACGACTGCGAGTTCCTGTGCGGACATACCCACCCAGGCGTTGCCGGCCGGGGCATTGAAGGCGTCAAGCAGCGTCTGGCCGTACTTGATCCAAGTGGCGGCCTTGGTGTTCTGCTTTGCGTTCTCGGTGGCAGCATAGGCCTTGTCGACGGCAGCCTTGGCCGCCGCCACGCTCTTGGCGTTCTGCGCCTGTGCATTCACTGCGGTCATCGAGGCAGCGATTGCGATGATGGCAATAATCTTTTTCATTGGATTACTCGTTAATAGTTAAAATTACATTCATTCAATAAATTATGCGGTCTGTTCCGCCTCTGTAGCCTCATCCGGAAGTTCTTCTTCAGCCTTGGCGACCGGCGATACGGCTGCGATGGCGTCTCCTTCGCGGATATTGATCAGTTTCACACCCTGGGTGGCCCTTCCGGCAATCCGGATGTCGGACACTGCCATCCTGATGGTCAGTCCGGACTTGGTGATGATCATCAGATCATTTTCCTCAGTCACGTTCTTGATTGCAACAAGCGGGCCAGTTTTTTCAGTGATGTTGATGGTCTTCACGCCCTTGGCCCCGCGGGATGTCAGGCGGTACTCATTGGGATCCGAGCGTTTTCCGAAGCCGTTCTCGCTGACTACCAGGATGGTATGGGCTCCGGCATCAGGTGCGGCGGGGTCGTGCGAAACGGCTCCCACCACCTCGTCATCGTCCTCGATGCTGATGCCGCGGACACCCGATCCGCTGCGCCCGATGGCGCGGACCTCCTCCTCGTTGAAGCGGCAGCAGCGGCCTTTCCGGGCGGCGATCATAATTTCGTGGCCGCCGTCGGTGAGCAGCGCGTCCAGCAGTTCGTCGCCTTCCCGGATGCCGATGGCGATGATGCCCTTGTTGCGGCTGCGCTTGTTGGAATACTCGGTCAGGTTGGTCTTCTTGATGACGCCGCGCTTGGTGATCAGGATCACGAAATGGTTGTCGGTATATTCGGGATCCTCGATCGAACGGGCGTTGAGATAGGTGCGGATCCGGTCGGCCGGGTCGATGGAAAGCAGGTTCTGCACGGCGCGGCCCTTGGAGGTGCGGGAGCCCTCGGGGAGTTCGTACACCTTCAGGCGGTAGCACATTCCCTGGTCGGTAAAGAAGAGCATCGTGGAGTGCATATTCGCCACGTAGATATGCTCGATGAAGTCTTCGTCGCGCGTGGCGCTGGCCTTCTTGCCCACGCCGCCGCGGCCCTGGGTGCGGAATTCCGTCAGGGCGGTGCGCTTGATGTAGCCGAGATGGGAGATCGTGATCACGACGTCCTCGTCGGCATAGAAGTCTTCGGGATTGAATTCGTCGTCGGACAGGGTGATTTCAGTGCGGCGGGGATCGCCGTAGCGGGCCTTGAGGTCCTGTGTCTCCTGTTTGACGATCGCAAGCTGCTCAAAGTCGCTCGCGAGGATCTCGCGGCAGCGGGCGATGAACTTCTCCAGGTCTTCGTATTCCGCCTGCAGGCGGGCCTTCTCCAGGCCGGTGAGCTGGCGCAGGCGCATCTCCACGATGGCCGACGCCTGGATGTCGTCGAAGCCGAAGGTCTCCATCAGGGACGCCTTGGCGTCGTCCACGCTGCGGGACGCCCGGATGATCGCGATGATCTCGTCAATCACGTCGATGGCCTTCAGCAGGCCTTCCAGGATATGGGCGCGCTTGAGGGCCTTGTCCAGTTCGAAGCGCGTCCGGCGGACCACCACCTCGTGGCGGAAGTCCACGAAGGTCTTCAGCATATCCTTCAGCGTCATCGTGCGTGGGCGGCCGCCCACGAGAGCCACGTTGTTGATGGAGAAACTGCTTTGCAGCGCCGTATACTTGAAGAGGGTGTTGAGCACGACGTTGGCGTTGGCCTCCTTCTTCACGACGAACTCGATGCGGATGCCCTCGCGGTTGGTCAGCTCGCGGATGTCCGCGATACCCTCGATCTTCTTCTCGTGCACCATCTCGCTGATGCGGGAGAGCATATCGGCCTTGTTGACCATATAGGGCACCTCGGTGACGACGATGGTCTCGCGGCCGTTGTCCCCTTCCTCGATCTCGGTCTTGGCGCGGATGACCACGCGGCCGCGACCGGTGCTGTAGGCGTCCACGATGCCCTGACGGCCCATAATGATGCCGCCGGTGGGGAAATCCGGACCCTGGATGTACTCCATCAGTTCCTCGACGGTGATGTCAGGATTGTCGATATAGGCGCAGATTGCGTCGCACACCTCGCCGAGGTTGTGCGGAGCCATATTGGTGGCCATTCCCACGGCGATGCCGGCGGAACCGTTGAGCAGCAGGAGCGGGAGCTTGGTGGGCAGGACGGTCGGCTCCTGGAGGGAGTCGTCGAAGTTGAGCGTCATATCGACGGTGTCCTTGTCCAGGTCGGCCAGGACGTCCTCCGTCATCTTTTCAAGCTTGGCCTCGGTGTATCGCATCGCGGCCACCGGGTCGCCGTCCATCGAACCGAAGTTGCCCTGTCCGAAGACCAGGGGATAACGCTGGTTCCAGGGCTGCGCCAGGCGGGCCATCGCGTCATAGACGCTGGAGTCGCCGTGCGGGTGGAACTTGCCGAGCACCTCGCCGACGATACGGGCGGATTTCTTGGTCTGGCCGCCGTAGTTCAGGCCCAGGCCGTCCATCCCGAAAAGGACCCTCCTCTGCACGGGCTTCAAACCGTCCCGGGCGTCCGGAAGGGCGCGGGACACGATCACGGACATCGAGTAGTCGATGTAGGCCGTGCGCATCTCGTGGTCGATCTCGACCGGTTCGATGATTCCTGTCACTTCTTCCCGGATTTCTTCGGGATTCTTTTCCTCACTGTCCATAAAAAACACAATATATCTAAGAATGCAAATTTAGCATAAAAATCCGATTAAATTGCTATTTTTGTCCATATTTTGGGCCTATGGAGATCAAGTTTTCGCAAGAACTCCTCAGCATCCTCAATTACGCGCGGGACGAGGCGATGCGCACCGGCAGCTACGGCATCGGAGCGGACCACATTATGCTCGGACTGCTGCGGCACAGGGACAACAATGCGAGCCGCGCGCTGGCCGCCTGCGGCATCGATGCAGACGCCCTGAAAGCGGCTATCGACGAGAAGGTTTTTTCCGAGAGAGCGGTCCCCTGGCAGGACCGCGCGATGGTCCGCCCCACCCGTGCGGCCGCCGCACAACTGAGCGCCGCCGCCTATGAGGCGCTCAAATACGGCCAGCGCGAGATCCTCTCCTCCCATTTCCTGCTGGCCCTGGTCCGTTCCGGCAACGGTGCCGCCGCCGACCTCCTCCGCAGCAGCGGGCTTGAATACGAAACGCTCTGCTCCCTGATGCGCGGGCACCGTTTCATCCTCCCCCGCGAAGAGACGGTCCTTCCGAAGGTGGAAGACCTGCTCGGCCCCCTCGGAGAACAACTCACCCGCCTGTACGGACAGGCGGGTGACGATACGCGTTTGCTGACCTGACTTGACAGCCGGCTTATTTCGCCAGGTGATCCAGCGAGAACTGCACTAGTTCCGCGACGCGGGGCTTGTAGTCCGTGTTGGCACCCTTGTGGTAGCGGTGCGCGATGGCGCAGCAGATGGTGGCGGCGTTGTGGCCGAGCTGGGCGGCAAGGCCGGCGAGCGCCGAGCCTTCCATCTCGAAGTTGGTGATCTTGTAGCCGCCGAACTCGAAGGACTCGAAATCCGTGAGCATATCCGGCATCGCCAGGCCCAGGCGCACGACACGTCCCTGCGGGCCGTAGAATCCGGATGCCGAAATGGTCATACCCTTGACGGTGTCTTTTTCGAAGCGGCGGATCATCTCTTCGCCGGCACGTACGAAATACGGATCCGGCAGGTGTTTGTTCCAATGCACGTGCTCCTTGAAGGCCTCCTCGAAATCGAGCAGGGCGATCCGGTCGCGGTTCTCATACCAGTTGAGCAGGCCGTCGCAGCCCACGGAGATGTGGGAGAGGATGAATGCGCCGAGGGGAATCTCGGGCTGGATGGCGCCGCAGGTTCCTATACGCAGGATGTTCAGGCTGCGGTGCTCCGGTTTCACTTCGCGCGTGGCGAAATCGACGTTGGCTAGTGCGTCGAGCTCGGTCATCACAATGTCGATGTTGTCCGTGCCGATACCGGTGGACAGAACCGTGAAACGCTTGCTTCCATAATGGCCCGTGGCCCAGACGAATTCACGGGAGGCGCCTTCCGCCTCGATGGAGGCGAAGTAGGACTTGACCATAGCGACCCGGCCGGGGTCGCCCACGAGGATGACGTTGTCGGCCAGCTGTTCCGGGCGGATGTGGATGTGGAACGCGGAGCCGTCGCCGTTGATGATCAGTTCAGATTCGGGAATTCTCATATCATTATGCGGTTGTGAGGTTATTTCTTCTTGCGTTTGGCGGCGCGCAGGCGGTCGGCGTTGCGCACCATCAGCTCGTCTCCCAGGATGCTCCGGGCGGCGAGGATATCGAGGATCGCGGCCACGACCGGGAAGACGGCGGTCAGGGAGAACACCGGCGTGTTGTGCGTCCGGATGAAATCCACCACCAGCCACCCCTGCAGGCCCAGCAGGATGATGGCGGACAGGGTGGAAGTGCGCATCTGGAAAATGCGGTGTTTGTAGGTGGTCAGGGCCGTGACGTTCAGGAAGGCGACGACGATCAGCAGCACCAGATAGGGCCAGTAGTCGGTGTAGAAGATGTCTCCCGCCTTATGGCTGAAGAAAAGTGCCACGATCAGCGCGGTCGCCAGGAAAAGATACAGGGTCTGGATTCGTTGCCACATAGGGATTATCGGGAATTGAAGCGGGCCAGCACGGCCTGCTCGTAGGTTTTCGAAATGGGGATGGGCTCGAGGGAATCGATGTCGAAGTCGATCTTGTAGCCGTCCTTCTCCGCCTTCAGGACGGCGATGTTGCGGATGTTGACGATGTACTTCCGGTGGCAGCGCACCAGCTCGCTGTCCGCGAAGCTGTCCTCCACCGTCTTCAGGCGGCAGCGCAGCATATACTGCTTCATCTCGCCGGCGCTGTCCATATACCACGCCTTGATGTAGTTGTCGTCCGACTCGATGAAATAAAGGTTGTCCGAACTGATCGAGAACTTGAGCACGCCGTTGTTGTCGAACAGGGTGATGCGCTTGTCGGCATATGGGACCGCCGGCTTGTCGCTGACCACGTTGCCGTAGTTCATCAGGCGGATCGTGTTGTCCTTGTCCTTCAGCGCGGAGTGGAGGCTGCACAGGGCGAAGGGCACGCAGAGGCACACGGCGGAATAGACCAGCGCGCTGAGGAACACCGTGCCGGTGTCGCGCAGCCCGGTGGAGATGAAGCCGAACTTCACCCCTTCTACGGTGAAGAAGGTGTAGAGCAGGCTCACGGCCACGACCTCCGCGACCACCCAGCATACATAATCCAGCAGGGTGAAACGGGGCAGATTCCGGCAGCGGGACAGGAAAAACCGGCTGGCGACCACCAGGGCGGCGGCGGACAGGATGAAGGCGACCGTGTACAGGAAAGAGCGGCTGGCGCCCAGGGCGAACCACGCGTCCGCGGAAAAGGGGATGCTCACCAGAAGGAATACCAGCGAGAACAGGGCCGTGTACAACACGGTCGTGCCGATCTGGTGCCCGTCGAGCAGGTATCCGGGGAGCTGGTCGCGCAGAGATGTCATCCCGTTTATCCTATGAAATGCAAATATAAGAATAAAATTACTACCTTTGCGCAGTCAAAAATTGAAACTTTATGGAGAAAAGAGTAGCTGTGACCGGCCTGGGAGTCCTCTCTTGCATCGGTAACGACGTCAAGACTTTCTGGGACAATCTCATCCACGGTGTCTGCGGCATCGACTATATCACGGAATTCCCTACGGACAATCTCGCCGTCAAGATCGGCGGAATGGTCCGGAACTTCAACCCGGAAGAATACGGGATGGACAAGCCGTTCATCCGCAAGCAGGATCCCTTCACCGTCTTTGCGATGGCGTCCGCCTGGCAGGCGATGCGGGATTCCGGCCTTGTCTCCGGCGAGAACGTGGATCCCGCCCGGCTCGCCACCTACGTGGGTTCCGGCATCGGCGGCTTCCAGACCATCCAGCGCGAGCTGGAGAAGTTCTTCGAGGATCCTTCAGGACAGTGGGTGTCCCCCAACTTCGTCCCCACGATGATCAGCGATATGGCCGGCGGCCAGATCGCCATCAAGTTCGGCGCACAGGGCTCCTGCATCGACATCGTGACGGCCTGCGCCACCTCCACGCACTCCATCGGCGAGGCGTTCCGCGCCATCCGCCACGGCTATGCCGACGCCGTCATCGCCGGCGGCACGGACCATTGCACCATCCCCATCGGCATCGCCGGTTTCGCCAACGCCAAGGCGCTCACCCGCGCCACCGACCCGCAGTACGCCTCCCTGCCGTTCAACGCCAACCGCAGCGGCTTCGTGATGGCCGACGGCTCCGCCATCCTCATCCTCGAGGAGATGGAGCACGCCAAGGCCCGCGGGGCGCACATCTACGCCGAGGTCACCGGCTACGGCAGCACCTGCGACGCCTACCACGCCACGGCCCCGCGCCCGGACGGTTCCACCCAGGCGGAATGCATCCGGATCGCGCTGGAGCAGTCCGGCTTCGATCCCACGAAAGATAACGTTTACATCAACGCCCACGGCACCGGCACCCTCCTCAACGACGTGGCCGAGACCAAGGCCTACAAGGTCGCGATGGGCGATTTCGCCTACAAGTGCCACATCAGCAGCACCAAGTCGATGCACGGCCATATGTTCGGCGCCACCGGCGCCATCGAGGCCGTCGCCACGGTGCTCGCCCTTCAGGAAGGCATCGTCCCGCCGACGGTCCATCTGGACGCACCGGATCCGGAATGCGACCTGGACTACACGCCCAACAAGGCCGTGAAGGCAAGTCTCACCCTGGGATTGAGCGATTCATTCGGATTCGGCGGGCATAACGCCTGCCTGGCTTTCAGGAAAATTTAATCCCCCGCTTCTTTCAGGCGCTCGGCGTTCTCGGCGACCTGCAGCTGGTCGATGCATTCCTGGATATCCCCGTCCATAAAGACGGGCAGGTTGTACATACTCCAGTTGATGCGGTGGTCTGTCACGCGGCCCTGCGGGTAGTTGTAGGTGCGGATCTTGGCGGAACGGTCGCCCGTGGACACCATCGTCTTGCGCTTCGCCGCGATGCCGTCCAGGTACTTCTGGTGCTCCAGGTTGTACAGGCGCGTACGCAGTTCCTCGAAGGCGCGGTCCTTGTTCTTCAGCTGCGAGCGCTCCTCCTGGCACTGCACCACCAGACCGGTGGGAATGTGCGTCAGGCGCACGGCGGAATAGGTCGTGTTCACGCCCTGGCCGCCCGGGCCCGATGCGCAGAAAAGGTCGAGCCGGATATCGTCCCAGCTCAAATCGACGTCAAACTCACCTGCTTCAGGGAAAACGGCCACCGAAGCCGCAGAAGTCTGGATACGGCCCTGAGTCTCCGTCTGAGGCACGCGCTGAACGCGATGCACGCCGGACTCGTACTTCATCACACCGTAAACGCCGTCGTTGCCCGAGAGCTTGAAGACGATCTGCTTGAAGCCGCCGGAGGTGCCGGGCGCCTGGTCGGTGACCTCGAGTTTCCAGCCGCGCCGCTCCGCGAAATGCTGATACATCCGGAAGAGGTCGCCGGCGAAAATCGCCGCCTCGTCGCCTCCGGTGCCGCCGCGGATCTCGACCATCGCGTTCTTGCCGTCGTCCGGGTCGGCCGGAATGAGCAGGAGCTTGATCTGCTGCTCCATCTCCGGAATCTTCGGTTCGATCTCGGCGATCTCCATCCGGGCCATTTCGCGCAGCTCCTCATCCTTCTCATTGACAAGGATGTCCTTGGCGGAGGCGAGGTCCTCCACCATCTTCTCGTACTGCCTGCCGGCCTTGATGATGGGCTCCAGCTCCTTGTAATCCTTGTTGAGCTGGACGTATTTCTTCATATCGGCCATCGCCTCGGGACTGGCGAGCTGCTCCTGAAGCGACTGGAATTTCCCCTCGAGGGAAAGGACCTTCTCCAATAAAGTATTGTTCTCGGCCATAGATCAGATGTTTTTGATGTAGCAGCGGCGGCGCATAAAAGGTTCGTGCTCGTAGCTGTTCCAGATGTTCACGGCGCTGTTGGTCTCAATCTGCGGATTGGAGATCGCCCAGCGGTTGCCGATCTTCCGGGCCTTGTCCGCCATCTCTTCATAATACACGGCCGACACGCCCTTGTTCTGCCACTTGGGCGCGACGCCGTTGACCATCAGGTCCGTCACCTCATAATTGTGCATCGCGCGCCACAGATACCACCAGCCCAGGGGGAAGAGTTTCCCCTTCGCCTTCTGCAACGCCTTGGAGATGCTCGGGAACGAGATGCCGAAACCCACGATCTCGTCGTGCTCGTCCAGCAGCAGGCCGCTGGCCTTGTCCGAAATGAATCGGATCACGGAAGCGGCTTCCTCGTCGATCTCCTCGTCCGTAAGGGGAATGAAATTGACCACGCTCGTGGAGAAACTCTCGTTGTAAACCTGGAAGAACTTATGCACCAGAGCCTTGTCCTTCTTCAACCGGGAGATGCTGCCGAAATGCAGATTGTAGCGTTCCTTCACCAGTTTGGCCACGCGCCGCGCCTTGTCCGGCACGCCGTGGTTGGCCACCATCCTGTACTGGATCCAGTCGCATTCCTTGCCATAACCGAGTTCCTGCACGAAGTCGTTGTAATAAGGGAAATTGTACAGGCAGTTGAAAGGGGGGATGTTCTCGTAGCCTTCGGTCAGCATACCCTGCTTGCCGAAGGTATTGTAGTACAGCGGTCCGTGGATCTCGTTCATCCCCTGCTCCCGGGCCCAGCCCTCGGCCGTGCCGAGCAGCAGGCGCGCCACTTCGATGTCCTCGACGCAGTCGAACCAGCCGAAACGGGCGCGTTTCTTCCCGTAGAGTTCGTTGTAACGGGGATTGACCATCGCGCAGATGCGCCCGACCACGCGTTCGCCGTCCTGCACCATCCAGAGCTTGTGCGAACAGTACTTCAACGGGGCGACGGCGGTCAGGGAACGGACCTGGTCTTTGTGGAGGGCGGGGACATACTGGGGACAATCCTTGTATAGCCCGTCCGGAAAGCGGACGAACTGCAGGAGTTCCCTGCGGTTGCTGACTTCGTGAATCTTATAATCGGGCATCGCGGCTGACTTTTCGTGAGTCTGCAAAGATAGCGCAAAAGCCAAATCTTTGCAAATCCGTTATTAGACGCTCATATTATGCCAATGCGGGCCGAAACGGCGGAAGGCCTCGCGGTCGAGCATCTCCCGGTCGTCGGGATGCGCGATGCTGATCATCAACTTGGCACGCTCCTGCAGGCTCTTGCCATAGAGGTCCACGGCGCCGTACTCCGTCACGATCCAGTGTGCATCGGCGCGGGGCGTGACCACGCCGGCACCAGGATTCAGCTGCGAGACGATCTTGTTCTTGCCCTTCAGGGTGCGGGAGGCGAAGGCCGTGATGCTCTTGCCGCCTTCAGACATCGTGGCGCCCTTGACGAACTCGACCTGGCCGCCGGTGCCGCTGAAGATGCGCTCGCCGATGGAGTCGGCGCTGATCTGGCCGGTAAAGTCCACCTCCGTGGCGGAGTTGATGGCCTTCATCTTGGGATTCTGGCGGATGACCCAGGGGTCGTTGACATACTTGATGTCGCGCATCAGCACATCGGGGTTGTGGTCGATGAAGGAATAGACCTCCTGCGAACCGAGCAGGAAGGATGCGACCACCTTGCCGGTGTCGATCTTCTTGTTGCTGCCGTCGATCACGCCCGCCTTGATCAGGCGGAGCAGGCCGTCGGCGAACATCTCCGTGTGAAGGCCCAGGTGCTTGTGGCCGCCGAGCTGCGCCGCCAGGGCGTTCGGCAGGGCGCCGATGCCCATCTGGATGCAGTCGCCGTCCTCAACGAGGGCCGCGCAGTTCTTGCCGATGAGCACCTCGGTGGGGGTGGGCTCGGCGAAGGCGGCCGTCACCAGCGGCTCGTCGTCCTGCACGAGGTAGTCGAAACTCTCCAGCGGGATGAGGTCGCCGTAGGCATAGGGAACGTTCGGATTCACCACGCCGATCACGACCTGCGCCGTCTCGATGGCCGCCACGGAGCAGTCCACGGAGGTGCCGAGGCTCACGCGCCCCTGCTCGTCCGGCAGGGAGACGTTCACCAGCGCCGCGCCCAGCTTGATGAAGCCGTCGCGGTAGAGCTTCTGGCTCTCGCCCAGGTGCACCGGCAGATAGTCGGCATAGCCGGCGTTCACGTTCGCCCGCACGTTGGGTCCCACGAAGAAGCCCTGCTCGAAGAAGATTCCCTCGTAACGCGGCTCGCTGTAGGGAGCGGGCCCTTCCGTATGGAAATGGTGGAACTGCAGGCCCCTCACATCGCCGGCGTCGGCGCGGCGGCAAAGGGCACGGATGAGGCAGTGGGGCACGCTGGCGACGCTGCTCAGGTGGACGTGGCAGTTGGAAGGGATGTGGCTGACCGCCTCATCGGCGGAAACGAAGGTAATCGGCTTCATTTAGGAGATTATTGTTAATTTTGCGGACGCAAATGTAACAAATTATTCGATGCATACCAAAGAAGAAAAGCTCGCGGCCTTCGGCCGGCTGCTCGACACGATGGACGCCCTGCGCGAGAAATGCCCCTGGAACGCCGCGCAGACGATGGAAACCATCCGTCCTATGACGGAAGAGGAGGTCTATGAACTCAGCGACGCCATCCTGAAGGGCGACCGTCCCGGCACCGCCAAGGAGATCGGCGACCTGCTGTACCACCTCGTCTTCTACGCCCGGATCGCGCAGGAGGAAGGCAGCTTCGACATCGCCGACTCCCTGGACAAGGTCGTGGACAAGATGGTCTTCCGCCACCCGCACGTGTTCGGTCCTCAGGCCGGCACGCCCACCACGGCCAAGGAGATCGCCGACACCTGGGAGCTCGTGAAGGCGAAGGAGAAGGACGGCAACAAGACGGTCCTGGGCGGCATCCCAGACGCGATGCCCGCCATCCTCAAGGCCCTGTCGATGCAGGAGAAGGCCCGAGGCTGCGGCTTCGACTGGGAGCGGAGGGAGGACGTCTGGGACAAGGTGCGCGAAGAGTTGGGCGAGGCCCGCGAAGCCTGCGACGAAGGCGCCCCGCGCCATATGGAAGAAGAATTCGGCGACCTGCTCTTCGCGGTCATCAACGCCGCGCGCCTGTACGGAGTGGACCCGGAAGCGGCCCTGAGCAGCAGCTGCTCGAAATTCCGCCGCCGCTTCAACTACCTGGAAGAACAGACCCTGAAGAAAGGCCACAAACTCACCGATATGACCCTCGCCGAAATGGACGCCGTCTGGGACGAAGGGAAGGCGAAGGGGCTATAGTTTACCGGACTTGCGGCCGAAGTCGATGACGAGGTCGGCGCAGCCTTCCAGGCCCACGAGAGAGGAATCCAGGCAGAGGTCGTAATTGGAGGCGACGCCCCAGTTGCCGAGGGTGAAGAAATTGTAGTAGTTCGCGCGTTCCTTCTCCTGCCGCAGGATATATTTCTCCGCCTCTTCCGGGCTCATCCCGGTACGCTCCCGCACCCGCTCCACGCGGTCTTTCAACGGTGCGCAGATGAACACGTTCAGGCACTCCATATCGCGCAGCACGTAATCCGAGCAGCGCCCGACGAAGATGGCGCTCCCCTGCCGCGCGATGTCCCGGATGGCCTCGCTCTGGTACTTGAACAGCTCCGCGCCGTCGATGGCGGACGGCGCATACGAACTGGCGCGGTTCAGGCCGAAAAGGCTTCCGAAGCGGAACAGCCGCCGGCGCTCGTCGCTCTTGCGGAAGAACGCCGGGCTGAAACCGCTCTCTTCCGCCGCCTTCAGCAGGATCTCGTTGTCGTAGACCGGGATGTCCAGGCGCTCGCCCAGCAGGGCGGCGACGCCCTTCCCGCCGGCACCGTACTGGCGTCCGATGTTGATGAGGATGTGCTTGTCGTCCATAACGTCAGGATTGGATGGTACTGCCGAGGATGTCGGGATTCTCGCCGTCCTTCAGCCGGTCGAACTTGCGGAAAAGCCGGATGATCAGGATGGCGGAGATGATGATGTTGAGGATATCCGAAATCGGGAAACTGACCCACACGCCCGTTTCCTGCAGCCACAGCGGCAGGGTGTAGATGAGCGGGAGCAGGAAGAGCAGCTGGCGCGAGAGCGACAGGAAAATGGACTTCCGCACCATTCCGAGACACTGGAAGAAATTGCCGGTGGCCATCCCGAACCCCACGAGGGCGAAACCGGAATTCATCACGCGCAGGCCGTGGGCGGCCATATCCACCAGCTGCGGGTCGTTGGTGAACAGGCTCACCGCCGTGCGGGGGATCAGCTCGGCCATCAAGAAGCAGAGCGTGGTCACGAGCACCTCCCACTTGGCCGCCAGGATGAACACCTGTTTCACCCGGCGGTACTGCCGGGCGCCGTAATTGTAGCCCGCAATGGGCTGCAGGCCCTGGTTGAAGCCCATACACACCATCACGAACAGCAGGGTCAGCCGGTTCACGATGCCGTAAGCCCCGATGGCCAGGTCGCCGCCGTACTTGCCCAGCTGCTGGTTGATGAACAGGGCCACCAGGCAGGCCGCGACGTTCATCAGGAAGGGACCCACGCCGATCGCAAGCGACTGCTTCGCCACCCGCCAGTCCAGCTGGAAGAGCGGGCGCGTGAAGTGCAGCAGGCGCCGCTTGTCCGAGAAGAAACGCCAGGTATAGACCAGCGCGGCCAGCTGGCAGAGGATGGTGGCCATCGCGGCGCCGCGTATGCCGAGCCCGAGCGCGAAAATGAAGATCGGGTCCAGGATGGCGTTGGAGATGACCGTGAACAGGGTCAGGGCCATCGCCGTGCGCGGGTGCCCCGAGGAGCGGATCAAGCCGTTGAAACCGTGATACAGATGCGTGAACACGTTGCCCGCCAGGATGATGAGCATATAATCCCGGGCGAAGGGCAGGGTGACGTCGCTGGCCCCGAAGAAACGCAGGATGGGGTTGAGGAACGACAGGGTCACGGCCGAGAACACGACGCCGATGAACACGTTGAGCGTCAACACGTTGGCAAGGACCTTCTGCGCTCCCGCATAGTTCTTCTGCCCCAACAGCACCGAGATGAGCGTCATCGCGCCCACGCCTACGAGCGTGCCCATCGCGATGGACAGGTTCATCAGCGGGAAAGTCACGGCAAGGCCGCTGATGGCGGACGAGCCCACCCCGGGAATATGCCCGATGTAGATGCTGTCGACCATATTATACAAAGAAGCCGCAGTCTGGGCGATGATGCCCGGGACTGCGTATTCCTTGAGAAGCGTGCCTATTTTCTTGGTTCCGAGCTCAGTCGGAGCCGCACCCGATACCGCCATCCTCCGTTACGGTTTGTCCACGATTTCGATGTCGAAACGCAGAGGCGCGTAAGCCGGGATGGTCGAACCGGATCCGCTGGTGCCGTATCCTACGCCGGAATAGAAGACCGCGGCGCCCTTCTCGTGGGGATGCATCTTGCTGAGCGCATAGGAGAAACCGTCGATCACGGAGGACGATCCCATCTTGATGTCCGCATAGGTGCCGTCCGAAGAGAACCAGGTGATCGAGGATGGCTCGTAGGTGCGGGAAGCGGAATACAGCCCGTAGAACTTCGCGGTATCCTTCACGTTGGTATCGAACACCTTGCCATTCAGCAGGCGCGCCACGTAGTTGATGTAGATCGTGGTGTCGTTGGGGAATTCCTTCTCGGAAGAAGGACTGCCCGTGCGGAAATAATAGAAACCGTATTTGAGGGAATCCGCCACCCCCTTGCCGGGGAAGGCGCGGCTGACATAGCGGCCGACGGAGTCCGTCTCCCATTTCTTGATGTCGGTGATGGTCTCCACCAGTTCCAGGTCGAAGATGAAATTACTGCCCGTGACCTTGGCCAGATAGTCCTCCTCGGTGGCATAGCGGGAGTCGGTGTTCAGCCAGCCGGGCACCGCAACCGTGCGGGTGCCGCCGACGCGCATAGGTTCGAGGGAGGCGTCCAGACCGGCGGACAGGTAATTCTCGCCCCGGGCCCAGACGATCGGGCCATAGTAGTTCGTTTCGTCATAGGTACCGACCTGCTTGGCCGTATCTTCGTAACTGGTGGACGAGATGGTTCCGTCCAGCGACTTGATGACATAGTTCATCCGCACGAACGGATTCTGTTCGGCCGTCCCGGCCAGTGAGCCCGAACCGGGCTTTTCCGCAAGCAGATAGTACCCCGGAGGCACCGGCACGGCATTCGGATAATTCACGTGTATCCAGGAGTCGAAATACAGTTTGGAGCTGTCGTTGGGTCCGGCGACGGGCGTCTTGGCGCAACCGCACAGTGCCAGCGCCGCAAGCACCGCATATATTGTTCTGATTCTCATAAATCTTGTCATTTCGGGCTATTCTCGTTCCGCATAAATCGTGCCGCCACCGCCTCCACGTATGCAGCGGCCCCTTCCGGGCCGGGGATGTCCTCCGGGAAGTGCAGTTTGCCGCCCGCAGCACAGGCGTGTCCCCCGCCGTGGAAGGCCCCGGCGGCCAACCGGTTGGCGGCGATGCCTTGCTTGGAACGGATGGACACCCGGAAATGGCCGGCATCTTCGCGAAGGAAAATGCTCAGGCGCACCCCGGCGATGCCCAGGGGCAGGTTCACGAAACCCTCGGTCTCCCCCTCCTGCAGGCCGAAGCGCCGCAGGAATGCGCGGTCCAGCACGGCATACGCCACCCCTTCCGGCGTGATGGTCATCTTTTCGGAAAGGAAGGCGCCCATCGCACGGAAACGGTTCTCGCGGTAGTTGTGGTAAATCTTTTCGATGAGGCCGTCCCGGTCCACGCCGGCTGCCAGGAGTTCGGAGGCCATCTCCAGGGTGGACGGGAAGACGGAATTGGCAAAGTTGTTGGTGTCCGTGGTCATCCCGGCCATCAGCGGCGTGAGCACCTCCAGAGGCAGGTTTTCCGCCTTTTCCACGCCCGGCAGGGCGAGCAGGATCCGGTAGAGGAGTTCGCTGGCCGAGGAGATCTCCGTCTCGCTGAAGGCCAGGTCGAACGACTCCGTCTCGGGATGCAGGTGATGGTCGACGAGCAGCTTGCGCGCCTTGCCGGCACGCAGGGCGGCCTCCAGGTCCCCGGCGCGGCTGAATCCGTTCATATCCAGGCACACGAGCAGGTCGCTGGCGGCAATCCAGGCCTCAGCCCCGCCGTGGTCCTCCGACGCAACCGTCACGCCGGAAGAAGGCAGCAGGAACTCCAGGGAATCCGGGACGGGGTCCGGCAGCAGCAGGCGGGCCTGCAGGTCCCGGCGCCGCTGCAGATAGGCCAGCAGGGCGACGCCGCTGCCCGCCGCATCCCCGTCGGGATGCGTGTGCACGACGATGCCCACGCGCTTCGCTTCTGCGAGCAGCGCGTCGAGGCGCTGGATTTGGTCGGGTTTCACCGGATTCATCTGCTTCCAAAAAACTTCCGCAAATTTAATAAGAATATTGCATTTGATAAATCAATTTCATAACTTTGTGGGACTTTGGATATCAAATAAAACTAACCGATACAATGAACAAAGTAGTTAAGATTCTCATCGAGGTCCTCCTGCTGGCCGCCATCGTCGGTCTGGCCTATCTGCTTTACAGCAGCATTATGCAGCCCGTCAACTTCAACAAGGAGAAAGCCACCCGCCAGGCCGTCGCCGTGCAGCGCCTCAAGGACATCCGTACCCTGCAGGTCGCCCACAAGTCCGTCACCGGCAAGTTCAACTCCTCGATCGACTCCCTCAAGCAGTTCTATGAGACCGGCGCGATGGACATCGTGATGCAGATCGGCTCGATGGACGACTCCGTCGCCGTGGCCAACACCGAGGCCATCAAGAAGGCCAACCGCAAGCTCAAGCCCGAGCAGCTGACGGAAAAACTCGCCGAGGCCTACGCCGCAGGACAGAAGGTCGTGTATTCCCACACCACCAAGATTCCGGTCCGCGACACCCTCTTCAACAACCGTCCCGACTTCTGCATCGACTCTCTCAAGTATATCCCGTTCTCCGGCAAGGAGCCCATCCAGATGGAAGCTACCACCAAGATGGTGTCCGGCGTGCCCGTTCCCCTGTTCGAGGCCCGCATTCCCTGGAAGTCCCTCCTCAAGGGTATGAACAACCAGCTGCGCATCAACCTCGACGCCGAGAGCCGCGATATGAACCGCTATGAGGGTCTGCAGGTCGGCTCCATCACCGCCCCGAACAACAACGCAGGTAACTGGGAGTAGTGTTCACCCTCGTCCCGTCCCAGTTTTTCGACCCTGCGGCCGCGCGTGAAGCGCTCTCCGAAGTGGCGCCCTTGAAGGACGGGGATGTCGTGAAACACATTGAAATACCGCAATACGATGCTGTCCTCGTCTATACACCGGACGAGGACAGCGCCGTTTCCGGGGAGCCCGGAATCTACCGGCTCATCAAGCGCCTGCCCGACTGTCCGGAATACAACAAGATCCTTTGCAGCCTGCAGGACGGACGGCTCTGCCTCGCCGTCGCCCAGGGCAAGAGCCTGCTGCTCGCCAACAGTTTCCCGGCGCCGGACTTCACCACGGCCGAGTATTACATCTTCCTCGCGCTGAACTCCCTCCAGCTGAACCCGGAAATCTCCACCGTGTGCTGGCTGACGGAACTGGATGCGGAGGACGAAATGTCCCTGTACCGCTATTTCAAGGCGGTGGAACGCTTATGAGGATCATCGGCGGCCGCCTCAAGGGCAAGACCATCCAGCCCCCGATGGGCTATGGCGCCCGGCCCACCACGGACTTCGCGCGGGAGGGCCTCTTCAACATCCTGAACAACGAATACGAATTCAAGGACCTCCGCGTGCTCGACCTCTTCGGCGGCACGGGGGCCGTGGCCTTCGAGTTCGCCTCGCGCGGGGCCGCGCGGGTATACAGTATCGAGATGAACCGGGACCACGCCGCCTTCATCCGCCGCGAGGCCGCCAGGCTCGGCCTGGACAACGTAACGGCCGTGCACGCCAACGTATTCGACTTCCTGCCCATCTGCCGCGAGAAATTCGACATCATCTTCGCCGACCCGCCCTACACCCTGGAGGGGCTGGAAACCATCCCGGACAAGGTCCTGTCCCGCGACCTGCTCCACCCGGAATGCTATTTCATCCTCGAGCACGGCGGCGGACACGACTTCAGCGGCCACCCCCTCTTCAAGAAGGAAAAGGTCTACGGCCGCGTGCATCTCAGCTTTTTCGAAAAATAAACGAACCGGACTGCAACAATCCGGTTCGTCCTGCGTTATATAGACAGAGAACGCGAAAATGACACGGCAGGAGATCACCGAATTCTACAGGACGCACAACCGCAGGCTGTACAACATCAGCCTGCGCATCCTGCGGGACTCCGACGAGGCCGAAGAGGTGATGCAGGATACCCTGCTCAAGTACATTTCTTCCCCCGGCAGTTTCTCCTCGGACGCCCAGGTGTCCGCCTGGCTGGCCCGCACCTGCATCCGCGCCTCCATCGACCGGCTCCGCAGGCGGGAACGCAGGAACAGTTTCCTGAAAGGCTACGCCCACGAGGAAGCCCGTCCGGACGCATTCGTCCTCATTCCGGGCGAAGATCCGGAATCCCCGCTTCCCGACATCACGCAGGTCCGCGCCGCGATGGACGCCCTGCAGGAACCTTACCGGCTGGTGCTGGACCTTGTGCTCATCGAAGGCCTGGACTATGGCGAAATCGCCTCTATCACCGGCCGGAAGGAAACGACCCTCCGCTCGCTGTACTCCCGCGGCCGCGCCAAACTTGTTGAAATGCTGAAACAGATATGAACGGACTTGAAGAATACATCCGCGCCAATGCCGCGCAGTTCGACACGGCGACGCCGCCCGAGGGGCACGAGGAGCGTTTCCTCGCCCGGGTGGACGCCCGCCCGGCCGCCCGGCTCGCAGCCCTCTTCCGCCCCCGCCCCGTGCGCTTCGCGCTCTATGCGCTGGCGTCCCTTGTCGCAGCGCTGCTGATCCTCCGCCCGAACGACCCGTTCCGCGGCACCGGAAACGATCCGCAGAAGATCTACCTCGCCTATATGGACCGGGTTGCCGAACTTTATCGGACACCCAGTGCGGACAGCGGGACCCGGGACGCCATCCTGGCAGGAATCACCGAAGAAGAGGATCCCCTTTTCCTGCAGCTCCCCGAAGAGCTCTCCGCCCGCGAACGCGGACGCATCCTGAAAGATTATTATGGCCGTATGCTTACGGCGGCTGGACAAATCAAATAAATGAATACGATATGAAACGCTTCCTTACCCTCCTTGCGGCGACACTTCTCGCCGCCCTCCCCTTCCAGGCGGCCCGCGCCGCGTCGCCGGACCCCGCCTCCGCTTCCCGCGAGAGCCGCGATTACCAGCTGCGCAGCTTCGAAGGCCTCGACATCTCCTGGACCTACAAGGTGGAACTCTCGCGTGACAGCCGCTATCACGTAAGTGTAGAGGCCCCGGATTTCATCTTCCCCTACCTGCGGGTCGAGGTCCGCAACGGCGTCCTCACGCTGGGCGTCAGGGAATTGCCGCAGAACATCCGGAAAAAGATCGAGGCGCTGAGCCGTTCCGGCGAAATCCGCGCCAAGGTGTCGATGCCCGAACTTACCTACCTCGAGATGTCAGGCGCGTCCCAGCTCAGCACCCAGGATGAATTCCTGCACCGGAACGACAAGTTCAGGATGCGGCTCAGCGGCGCGGTCTCCGTCCGCGGGCTCGCCCTCAAGGCCGTCGAGGCCGACATCAACTGCAGCGGCGCCGCCAAGTTCGACTTGAAAGGCGATTTCGACCGTGTGGACCTGGACCTGTCAGGCGCCGTGAAAGGCCAGCTGAAAACCTCCCCCAGAGTAATGCAGATGAACGTGTCCGGCGCCGTCACCCTCGAAGCCGAAGGTGAGACCGCCGAACTTGTGGTGGAAGGTTCCGGCGCCGCCAGGATCAACACATCCAAGGCTCCGGCACGCAACGCCAAGGTCCGGCTCTCCGGTGCGACCCGGTGCGACCTTGACGTTCGGGAGTCACTCAGCGTGGACCTGTCCGGTGCGTCTTCCTGCCGCTACCACGGCCCCGACGGGCTGCGCATTTCCACGCAATCCGTCTCCCGCGGGGCTTCACTGACAAGATACTAGGACAGACTACTGCGGCTTGATCCGCCGCACCAGGCGGGCGCACAGGCCGGGGAAGAAACGCTTGACGTACACCATCAGCAGTTCCTTGCTTCCCACCAGCACCTCGCGCTTGCCGCGGTCGATGGCCTTGACGATGATCCGGGCGGCCCGGTCGGCAGAAATGCCGCCGGCCTGCCCGGGATCCATTTTCCCGTGGGGCTGGCCGCCTTTGTCCAGGGCGCTCAGGGAGATGTTGGTCTGCACCCGGCCCGGACAGACAATCGTGACGCGGAGACCCTGGTTGTAGTATTCCGCCTGAAGGGTCTCGAAGAAGCCGTAAACGGCGAACTTGGCTGAGCAATAGGCGCTCCGGAGGGGGAAGCCGAACTTGCCGGAAATGGAAGAAGTCACGGCAATGTGCCCGCCTCCCTGCGCAAGCATCCGGGGCAGGACGGTTCGGGCGATGGTTTCCGGTGCGAAGAAATCGATTTCCATAATCTTCCGGACCATCGCTTCGGAGGTGTCCTCCACCAGGGTGCGCTGGCTGATGCCGGCGTTGCAGTAAACGACATCCAGACCGTCGAAAGCCCCCCAGGCGGCCTCGCAGAGCGCCGGAAGGCCCGAAGGGTCGGAGAAATCGTACGGCAGCGCCTCTACCCGGGCGGCGCCGGCGGCGCGGCAGCGTTCCGCGGCCGCATCCAGTTCCTCTCCGGGAAGCGCCGTGAGAACCACCTGCGCGCCCCGCGAGGCATACCGCAGGGCACAGGCCAGTCCGATGCCGGAGGAGGCGCCTGTGATCCAGACTTTCTGCATATCAGGGAAGGGGTTTCTGACGGGACACCAGGCCCATCATCCGGAAGAGGAATTTCGGAAGAGGCTTGGCGGAGTCCCGCTTTTCCATATCGATGAACCAGCCCAGCTTCTTCGCCACCGGGATCTTATAGGTCTCCACGAGCTCGATCAGCGTGCCGTCGGGGTCCTCGATGTAGCTGAAGCGCCCGGAGGCGTCGCCCATATCAAAACGCTCCCCGTCCGGACAGCTGTCCACCGTGAAAGGATGCCCCTGGGCGGTGCAGAAGGCCTTCATTTCATCCATCTGCGTCACGTCGAAACATACCTGGATGAAGCCGGGATCGCCCCAGAACCGGCCCTCGTAAACCTTGCGGGGCGTGTAGTCCAGGGCCTGCACCAGTTCCAGGGTGCTCTCGCCGAACAACTCGCTGAAGGCGCCCTTGCGCGGCTCGTGCCCCAGGATGACGCGGCGGCAGCGCCGCCCGCCTCCGGGCAGGAAGGATGTGGCGTCGTAAGGGCCTTCGGCATCGCTCAGCACCCGCGTGTAACCCAGGACCTCCCCGTAGAAACGCAGGGAGCGCTCCATATCGCCCACGCCGATGACGGCACCGACCAGACCACCTGCAAGACGCTTCTCGTCAATGAAGACATCCTTGCGTTCCACGGCCTGGAACCAGTTGCCATAGAGGTCCTTCACCCAGAAGAAAGGCGTTCCGTCCGGAAGCGCCCCCAGTTCGCTGCAGTCCCTCCACTTCGCGGAGAGTTCCTTCCGGAAGGCGGCCGCATCGCGGCATTTCAGCTTCGCGGCCAGGATGCCCAGGTCGCCCACGGACACTTCAAAGGGGCAGGGCTCCGGCTTGCGCTCCGAAAACTGCCAGATCTCGTAGCCGGAACCGCCCTGCAGGTTCACGGCGATGCACGCGTGGCGCTTCTGCGGACGCCCCCCGGTATAGGGGAGCATCCGCTCGGCCACGGTATCGTCTTCCAGGATTTTCACGTCGGCGCCGAACATCTCGATGAACCAGTTCCAGGACTTCCTGAAATCCGCGGTTCCTACGCCGATCTGCTGTATTCCGGTAATCATTTCGCGTCCATCGCCTGGCAGGCGGTGATGGCGATCATCTTATAGACGTCGTCCACGGAGCAGCCGCGGCTGAGGTCGTTGACCGGCCGGGCGATACCCTGGAGGATGGGGCCGATGGCGTCGGCCTCGCCCAGGCGCTGGACCAGCTTGTAGGCGATGTTGCCCACCTCGAGGTTCGGGAACACGAGCACGTTGGCGTTGCCGGCGATCTCGGAGCCGGGGGCCTTCTTCTTGCCCACGGACGGCACCAGGGCGGCGTCGGCCTGGAGTTCGCCGTCGACCTTGAGGGTGGGGTCGAGCTCTTTCGCGAGCGCCGTGGCCTCCACCACCTTGTCCACCACCTCGTGCTTCGCGGAGCCCTTGGTGGAGAAGGAGAGCATCGCCACGCGCGGGTCGGTGAAGCCGGCCACGCTCCGGGCGGTCTGCGCCGTGCAAACGGCGATCTGGGCCAGCTGGCCGGCGTCCGGGGCCGGAGTCACGGCCACGTCGCCGATCACGAGCACGCCGTTCTCGCCATACTGCGGGGTCTTGGTGACCATCAGCATCGCGCCGCTCACGCAGGTGATGCCGGGGGCGCACTTGATGATCTGCAGGGCCGGGCGGAGGGTCTCGCCGGTGGTGGAGAGAGCACCGCTGATCTGCCCGTCGGCGTCGCCGCTCTTGATGATCAGGCAGCCGAAGTAAAGCGGGTCGAGCACGGTCTTGCGGGCCAGTTCGATGGTCATTCCCTTCTTCTGGCGCAACTGGAAGAGCAGCTGGGCGTACTCCTCGGTCTTCTCGCTCGTCTCGGGGTCGATGATGGTGGCCTCGGCGATATGCTTCAGGCCGAGCTCCGCGGCATACGCGAGGACTTTCTCGCGGTTTCCGATCAGGATGATGTCGGCGAGGCCGTCGGCGATGGCGCGGTCGGCCGCCGTGATGGTGCGCTCCTCGAAGGATTCCGGGAGCACGATGCGCTGCTTGTTGGATTTAGCGCGCGCAACGATCTGGTCAATGAGAGACATATCTTTGGTATTAGTTTTCGAGTTCGGAGACGATGTGCATCGTGTCGCGGGCGATCACCAGCTCCTCGTTGGTGGGGATGAGGGCCACCTTGACGGTGGAGTCCGGCGTGGAGAGGATGGTCTCGGCGCCGCGGGCGGCGTCGTTCACCTCCGGGTCGATCTTCACGCCCATATAGGCGAGGTTTTCGCAGACGCGACGGCGCAGGCGCGGGTTGTTCTCGCCGATGCCGGCGGTGAAGACGATCAGGTCAACGCCGTTCATCTCGGCGATGTAGGCGCCCACGTTCTTGATGGTGTCGTAGGTGAGTTTCTTGAGCGCCATCTTGGAACGCACGTCGCCTTCCCGGGCGGCGGCGTCCAGGTCGCGCATATCGGAACTCCGGCCGGACATTCCCAGGAAGCCGCTCTTCTTGTTCATTATGGCGGTCATCTGGTCCGGCGTGAGCCCCTCCTTCTTCATTATGTAAGGAATGATGTTGGCGTCGATGTTGCCGCAGCGGGTGCCCATAATCATCCCTTCGAGCGGAGTGAAGCCCATCGAGGTGTCCACTACCTTGCCGTCCTTGATGGCGGTCACGCTGCTGCCGTTGCCGAGGTGGCAGGTGATGATCTTGGAGTGCGCGAGGTCCAGGCCGGCGAGTCTGGCGCCGCGCTGCGACACGTACTGGTGGGAGGTGCCGTGGGCGCCGTAGCGGCGGACCCGGTACTTCTTGTAATACTCATAAGGCAGGGCGTACATATACGCGTACGGCTCCATCGTCTGGTGGAAGGCGGTGTCGAAAGTCACGACCTGGGGCACGTCGGGAAGCACTTTCGAGACGGCCTCGATGCCCAGCAGGTGGGCCGGGTTGTGCAGCGGGGCGAAGTCGCAGCAGATGCCGATCTTCGCCAGGACGTCGTCGTTCACGAGGGTGCTCCCGGCGAAGAAGTCCGCACCCTGCACGATGCGGTGCCCCACGGCCTCGATGTCGTCGAAGCTGGACAGCACGCCGTGCACGGGATCCACGAGGGCGTCGAGCACGAGTTTCATTCCCACCGTGTGGTCGGGGATGGGCAGGCTGGCCGTGTAAGGCTCCTTGCCGGCAGGCTTGTGGGTGATGCAGCCGTCGGGAAGGCCGATTTTTTCGACCAGGCCCTTGGCCAGCAGGTCATAGACGTCGTCGTTCTTCATATCGAGAAGCTGGTACTTCACGGAAGAACTGCCGCAATTGATTACAAGGATGATCATATTCGAAAAAGGTTACTGTCTGTATCGTGCAAATTTACGAATTTTTGCGTATTTTGTCAAAAATCGATTGAAATGGTCGTGCGGAAGGACATCGTGGCGGTTTCAATCCCTTTTTCAGCAGGAGTGGTCACGGCGGCACTGATGCCGCCCGGGGGTGATGCGCCGTACTGGCTCGCCGCGGGCACCTGCCTCGCGGCGGCGGGCCTGCTGGCGTATGCCCAGCGTCCCGGGAAGGACGCTCCCGTCAACACCGTACTCAATGAAACCCTGACGAACGGCATGTCGGAAGGAGAGTCTTTCCGGGCGATAGACCGGGAGGTCCGCGAATTCATGAGGTTCTGGGGCATACAGGGCATCTCCCTTTCAGTGATGCGCAACGATTCGCTGATGTTCTC
>JAFYZZ010000038.1 GCA_017548445.1 Bacteroidales bacterium
GCAGGCGCTGCAGGCGCTTGCTGCCGGGCCGGATGACCGGATCGGGACTGCCGGGCTGCGGTGCCACATAGCCGGCCAGGCCCTCCGCGAATCCGGCGGGAGGGAGGCTGTTCCCGCGCGGTGAACGCAGCCAGAAGCCGTCCAGCGTGTCCTGGCGCGGATCGAAGTCCAGCTCGCCGGCGAAGGCCAGCGCCACCGCCATTTCGGGCGAGACGATGAACGCGTGCGTGTTCGGATTCCCGTCCGCACGCTTCGCGAAATTACGGTTGAAGCTGGTGACGATGGTATTGGCGCGCTCCGGATCGTCCGTCCGGCGCTCCCACTGCCCGATGCAGGGCCCGCAGGCGTTCGCCATCACCGTCGCCCCTGCCTCGCGCAAGGTTCCCAGCAGGCCGTCCCGCTCGGCGGTGGCCCGGATGCGCTCGCTGCCGGGGATGACCACCAGCTTCGCCTTCGGCTTCAGGCCGGCGTCCAGCGCATAACGTGCGACGGAAGCCGCCCGTGCCAGGTCCTGGTAGGACGAATTGGTGCACGAGCCGATCAGGCTCACCTCCACCCGGTGCGGGAAGCGCTCCCGGGCCTGGCGGTCCTTCAGCGCACCCAGCGGACAGGCCGCGTCGGGGGTGTAAGGGCCGTTCACATAAGGTTCCAGCTCGGAAAGGTTGATCTGGATCAGTTCGTCGAAGAACTGCTCGGGATGCGCCGTCACGGCATCGTCCGCACGCAGTTCGCCGCTGAGGGCGGCTGCCATCGCGGCCACTTCGGCGCGCCCGGTGGCCGCCAGATACTCCGCCGTATGCACCCCGAAAGGGAACACGGACGCGGTGGCGCCCACCTCCGCGCCCATATTGCAGATGGTGGCCCGGCCGGTGCAGGAGATGTTCTCCACCCCGGGGCCGAAATATTCAAGGATGGCGTTGGTGCCGCCTTTGACCGTCAGCAGGCCGGCGATCTTGAGGATCACGTCCTTGGGCGAGGCCCATCCCTTCAGCGAACCCGTCAGGCGCACGCCGATCAGGCGCGGCATCCGCAGTTCCCAGGGCATCCCGGTCATCACGTCCACCGCGTCGGCGCCGCCCACGCCCACGGAGAGCATTCCCATTCCGCCCGCGTTGGGCGTATGCGAATCCGTTCCCACCATCATTCCCCCCGGGAAGGCGTAATTCTCCAGCACGATCTGGTGGATAATGCCGGCACCGGGTTTCCAGAAGCCGATGCCGTAGCGCGCGGCCGCCGAAGAAAGGAACTCGTACACTTCCTCGTTGGCCTTCAGGGCCTCCGGCAGGTCTTCCTCCGCACCGTTGCGCGCGCAGATCAGATGGTCGCAATGGACGGTGGTGGGCACGCTCACGGCGTCGCGGCCCGTGCTCATAAACTGCAGCAGGGCCATCTGCGCCGTGGCGTCCTGCATCGCCACGCGGTCCGGCCGGAACTCGCCGAAATCCTCCAGGGCCTTCAGCGGGCGGAGGGCCTCGGAATCATACAGGTGGGAATAGAGAATCTTCTCGGAAAACGTCAACGGGCGCCCCAGCGCCTTGCGCGCCGCGGCGACCCGCTGCCGGTATCCTCCGTAAAAGGATTTGACTACCTCCGGATCGAACATAAGGATTAATACACTACTAACTAACTCTTACGTCCACAAAGATAGTGAAAATTTTGATTAATAAAACAATTTTCGCCAAATAATTGATATTCAGGCGTCAAAAAGTTCGTAAAGGATTATTAATTCCTGTTTTTATTAATAATCGTTATCAATTTACGGCTGTTTGCTTACGATTTGCAACCCCGATGTCTCAACGTTTTTTCAAAGAAAAACAATTGTTCTTTCAATGCTTTTTCGTAACTTAGCAAGCCAATATGCGATATGCATTTTTGCCGGAATTTGACACTATTACATATTAACTTTTTCTCAAATCATTGGAGGATACCTAATGAACAAAATCAAAAATCTCGCGGAGCTCCGCAAGATCAAAGAAGGAATGCAAGGCAGGATGTCGATGCGTGAAAACAGCGACTCCTCCGAAGCCATCATCCAAATCAAGGTCGGTATGGCCACCAGCGGTATCGCCTCGGGTGCTAAAGAGACCATGAACTACCTCATCACCGAACTGGACAAGCGCCAGATCAAGGCGCTCGTGATGCAGGTGGGCGATATGGGCTACAGCTACGCCGAGCCTACCGTCGAGGTCACCATCCCCGGCAAGGATCCCGTCGTCTTCGGCGACGTCAAGATTCCCCGTGCCAAGGAAATCATCGAGAAGTACATCATCGGAGGTGAACTGATCGAGGGCATCCTGCCGGCCAATTACCGTTCCATCTAACCACCCGCAAGCGAGTATGTCCGTCAAAATGCATATCCTGGTTTGCGGTGGTACAGGTTGCACCGCAAACGCCAGCCGTGACGTCATCGAAGCGCTCAACAACGAGCTCGTGGCCCACGACCTGACCGATTTCGCGAAAGTGGTCGTCACCGGCTGCTTCGGTTTCTGCGAAAGGGGTCCCATCGTCAAGATCATTCCCGACAACACTTTCTATACCCAGGTGAAGCCCTCCGACGCCAAGGAAATCATCGAAGAGCACATCATCAAGGGAAGGAAGGTCCATCGCCTTCTCTATGTCGCTCCCGACACCAACGAGAGCGTGTCCGACTCCAAGCATATGGAGTTCTACAAGAAGCAGCTCCGCATCGCCCTGCGCAACTGCGGTTTCATCGATCCCGAGAACATCGACGAAGCCATCGCGCGCGACGGCTATGCCGCCCTGGGCAAGTGCCTCACCGAAATGACCCCGGAACAGGTCATCGCCGAAGTCAAGAAGTCCGGCCTCCGCGGCCGCGGCGGCGCAGGCTTCCCGACCGGCCTGAAGTGGGAGATCGCTTCCAAGAGCCGCGTGGGCGAGCAGAAGTACGTGGTCTGCAACGCCGACGAAGGCGACCCGGGCGCATTTATGGACCGTTCTCTCCTCGAGGGCGACCCTCACTCCATCCTCGAGGCAATGGCCATCTGCGGCTACTGCATCGGCGCCAGCAAGGGTCTCATCTACATCCGCGCCGAGTATCCGCTTGCCATCCACCGTCTCCAGATCGCCATCAAGCAGGCTGAAGACTACGGGCTCCTGGGCAAGAACATTCTCGGCACCGGCTTCGACTTCGACATCGAGCTCCGCTACGGCGCAGGCGCCTTCGTCTGCGGCGAGGAAACGGCCCTGATCCACTCGATGGAAGGCAAGCGCGGCGAACCGACCTTCAAACCGCCGTTCCCCGCCCAGTCCGGTTACCTCGAGAAACCGACCAACGTCAACAACGTCGAGACCTACGCCAACATCCCCGTCATCATCAACAAGGGCGCCGACTGGTTCGCCAGCATCGGCACCGAGAAGTCCAAGGGCACCAAGGTCTTCGCCCTCGCCGGCAAGATCAACAACGTGGGCCTCATCGAGGTCCCGATGGGCATCACCCTGCGCGAAATCATCTACGAGATCGGCGGCGGCATCAAGGGAGGCAAGAAGTTCAAGGCCGTCCAGACGGGCGGTCCTTCCGGCGGCTGCCTCACCGAGAAGCACCTCGACACCCCGATCGACTACGACAGCCTCGTCGCGGCCGGTTCGATGATGGGTTCCGGCGGTATGATCGTGATGGACGAGGACGACTGTATGGTCGCCATCGCCAAGTTCTACCTGGGCTTCACCGTGGACGAGTCCTGCGGCAAGTGCACCCCGTGCCGCGTGGGCAACAAGCGTCTCCACGAAATCCTCACCAAGATCACCGAGGGCAAGGGCACGATGGAAGACCTCGAGGAACTCAAGAACCTCTCGGCCGTCATCAAGGACACCGCCCTCTGCGGCCTCGGCCAGACCTCCCCGAACCCCGTTCTCTCCACGATCAACAACTTCTGGGACGAATATGTCGAGCACGTCACGGAGAAGAAGTGCCGCGCCGGCCAGTGCAAGGCCCTGAAGAAGTATGTCATCGATCCCGACAAGTGCAAGGGCTGTACTGCCTGCGCAAGGGCGTGCCCCGTCGGCGCCATCACCGGCACCGTCAAGAACCCGCACGTCATTGACCAGGACAAGTGCATCAAGTGCGGCACCTGCATCGAGAAGTGCAAATTCGGCGCTGTCGAACTTAAATAAGGGAGGAATCAGATATGGATACGATCAAATTGACTATAGACAACAGGGCAGTGGAAGTACCCAAGGGTACTACTATCTTGAAAGCTGCCGAACAGATGGGTATCAGAATTCCCACCCTCTGTAATTTCGAACTCGACGGCCTCGCCCTCAAGAACCATCCGGGCGGCTGCCGCATCTGCGTGGTCGAGGTGGTGGGCCGCAGGAACCTGGCTCCCGCCTGTATCACGGAGTGTATGCAGGATATGGTCGTCAAGACCAATTCCCCGCGCGCCATCAACGCCCGCAGGACCGTCCTCGAGCTGATGCTCAGCGACCACCCGAACGACTGCCTCCAGTGCCCCAAGAACGGCAAGTGCGAGCTGCAGGCCCTGGCCGCCGATATGGGCATCCGCGAGATTCCCTACAAGGGAGTCCAGTCCGAGTACCCCATCGAGCTCTCGCCGGCGATCGTCCGCGACGCCAACAAGTGCATTATGTGCCGCCGCTGCGAGTCCGTGTGCCACGAGTACCAGAGCGTCGGCGCCATCGGTGCCGTCGAGAGAGGCTTCCCCGCCGTGGTTTCCACCGCGTTCGGCAAGAACCTCCTCGACACCAACTGCGTCTTCTGCGGCCAGTGCATCGCGGTCTGCCCCGTGGGCGCCCTCTCCGAAGTGGACAACACCGGCAAGATCCTGCGCGACATCGCCAATCCGGACGTCAAGACCTGCGTCCAGGTGGCTCCCGCCGTGCGTGTAGCCCTCGGCGAAGAGTTCGGAATGCCCGCCGGCAGCATCGTCACCGGCAAGATTGCAGCCGCGCTCAAGGCCATCGGCTTCGACTACGTGTTCGACACCGACTGGTCCGCGGACCTTACCATTATGGAGGAAGGCACCGAAGCCATCAGCCGTTTCAAGGCATTCCTCTCCGGCGACAAGGACGTCAAGATCCCTATTATGACTTCCTGCTGCCCCGCCTGGGTCAACTTCTACGAGAAGTTCTATCCCGAGCTCCGCGAGTATCCTTCCACCGCCAAGTCCCCGCAGGGTATGTTCGGCGCCACCGTGAAGACCTATTTCGCGGACAAGATCGGCGTGCCCCGCGAGAAACTGATCTGCGTGTCCGTGATGCCTTGCGTCGCCAAGAAATACGAGACCCAGCGTGAGGAACTCGGCGCGAACGGCGATCCGGACGTGAACTATTCCATCACGACCCGCGAGCTCGCCCGCCTGATCAAGATCTGCAACATCGACTTCGCCAACCTCCCGGAGGCCGAGTTCGACTCGCCGCTGGGCGCTTCCACCGGTGCTGCCGTCATCTTCGGCGCCACCGGCGGCGTAATGGAGGCGGCGCTCCGTACGGCCTACGAGGTCCTGACCGGCAAGACCCTTCCGAAGATCGACTTCGAGGAAGTCCGCGGTCTGGACGGCGTCCGCGAGGCCACGATTCCCATTCCGGGCGTGATCGACCTCAAGGTGGCCATCGTCTACGGTCTGAAGAACGCGCGCGGCATTATGGAGCAGATCAAGGCAGGCGACTGCCCGTACCACTTCGTGGAAGTGATGGCCTGCCCGGGCGGCTGCATCGACGGCGCCGGCCAGCCTTATCACCACGGCGACGCATCCATCATCCGGGCGCGCCACGCGGCCATCTACGAAGCCGACCGGAGAATGCCTCTCCGCAAATCGCACGAGAATCCCGAGATCCAGGCGATCTACAAGGAGTTCTACGGCGAGCCTTGCTCCGAGAAGTCGCACCACCTGCTTCACACGCACTACTTCGACAAGAAAATCAAGTTTGACCTCGAAAAATAATTGAGATATGTGTGGACCCCAGATAAAAATCAGTGAAGCCAATTACCTCAAGATCAAGGAAATCTGCGCTTCCTTCAACAATAACCCGGGCGAGCTGATCAATGTCCTGCACAAGACGCAGGAGCACTTCGGCTATCTTCCCGAGGAAGTCCAGCAGGTCGTGGCGGACTGCCTCGGAATCCCTGTCGGACGGGTTTACGGCGTCGTGTCCTTCTACAGCTTCTTCACGATGAAGCCCAAGGGCAAATACGCCATCTCCGTCTGCCTCGGCACCGCCTGCTACGTCAAGGGCGCCGAGAAGATCCTCGATGCACTCAAGAGCGAGCTCAAGATTTCCGAGGGCGGCGTCACCGAGGACGGCAAGTTCTCCCTCGACGTCCTGCGCTGCGTGGGCGCGTGCGGTCTTGCGCCGGTGATGACCATCAACGGCAAGACCTACGGCCGCCTCGTTCCCGAGCGCATCAAGGAAATCCTTGCCGAGTACGCTGACTAAGGCACCCCTGTAGCAAACTTTTCGGGCCGGCCCTTACCAGAGCCGGCCCGTGAAATTCCATAGAAAATGACTATCAAGGAAATCGCAAGACTTGTGGACGGGGAGATCGTCGGAGCTCCCGCCGATGATGAATACAACGTGGAGAAGGCCTTCGCTTCCGACCTGATGAGCGACGTGCTCCGTTCCCATATGGACGACACCGTCCTGATCACCGGCCTGTGCAACAACCAGACGATGCGCACCTCGGAAATGTCCGACCTGCGCGTGGTAATCATCGGACGCGACAAGCAGCCCGACGAGGATATGCTCGAACTCGCCGAAGACCTCGAGATCACCCTCATCAAATCCAAGTACAGCATCTTCAAAATCAGCGGCATCCTGTACGGTGCCGGCATCCAGCCCCTTTATTGACAATGCATTACACGTTTGACATAGAGCGCGGGAACTTCACCGATGCCGGCCAGGCCTCCAGCAGCGTCAAGCGCATCCTCAAGCAGCTTGGCGTGGCTCCGCCCAACATCAAGCGTACCGTGGTGGCGCTTTTCGAAGCCGAGATCAACGCCATCGCGCACGCTTACGGCGGCAAGATCGACATCGACATCGACGACGGGAAGATCGTGATGGTCGTGGCGGACCAGGGGCCCGGCATTCCCAACGTCGATCTCGCGATGCAGGAAGGCTGGTCCACCGCCTCGCCGCAGGTCCGCGAAATGGGCTACGGCGCCGGAATGGGCCTGCCCAACATCAAGAAGAACACCGACGAGCTCAGGATCGACACCGAAGTGGGCGTCGGGACCACCCTTACAATGACCGTTTATTTCGCCTGACGCCATGGCCGACAAAGAAACCTATTTCGGACACTCCCTCAAGGTCAACAGGGACCTTTGCCAGGGATGCACCACCTGTATGCGCTCGTGTCCCACCGGCGCCATCCGCATCCGCGGAGGAAAGGCGGTCGTCAGCGACAACAAGTGCGTGGACTGCGGGCAGTGTATGAAAATCTGCCCGCACAAGGCCATCTACATCGAGCAGGACGACTTCGAACTCCTCAAGAATTACGAATACCGGGTGTGCCTCGTACCGGCCACCTTCATCGGCCAGTTCGAGGAGAAGTACCGCACGCGGGAGATCTATTCCTGCCTCAAGAAGCTGGGATTCACCCACATCTACGAGGTGGAGCACGAGGTGGAGTACATCGTCGACCTCTACAAGCAGTATATGGACGCCCACCCGGAAGTCCGTACCTTCATCTCCCCATACTGTCCGGCCGTCATCCGCCTCATCCAGGTCAGGTTCCCGTCGCTGGTGGACAATGTCATCAAGGTGCGGGCGCCCTTCGAGCTTGCATCCCGCATCATCATCCGGCGCCTGATGGACGAAGGGGCCCCGCGCGAGTCGATCGGCGTCTTCTACGTCACCCCCTGCGCCGCCAAGATCGCCGCGGTCAAGTATCCGGTCAGCAAGAAGGAGACCTGCATCGCGGGCGTCATCAATATGGACTTCCTGTACAACAAGGTGCAGCTCCTGCTTCACAAATCGGGAAACGACGCCCAGCCCATCAACCACGCCCTCACCTCCAGCGACGTGCTATGGCCCCTCGCCGGCGGGGAGGCCTGCCATTTCCGGGGTTCGCAGTATGCGGTGGACGGCCTGCAGAACGTCCTCAACTTCCTCGAGAAACTAGAAGACGAGGCGGTGGACGCCGAGGGGCTGGTGGAAATGCGCATCTGCGACCAGGGCTGCGTAGGCGGCGTGCTGGCCACCAACAACCGATTCGTAGCCCGCAAGCGGCTGGAGTACCGGGCCCGGCTCTTCGACCGCCTGAACCGGTCCAAGACCCGCTACGAACGCTACAACGATCCCGAATTCTGCAAATGGATCAACGAGCAGATGGAGATTCCCGAAATCAAGCCGCGCTCCATCTACAAGCTGGACGACAATTTCGCAGAGGCCTTCAAGATGGCCGAGCGGATGAAGAAGATCGAGAAGGCGCTGCCCGGCGTGAACTGCTCGGCTTGCGGAGCCCCTTCCTGCGCCGCCCTCGCCGAGGATATCGTGCGCGGGGACGCCAAGATGGACACCTGCATCTTCATCAACCGCCATTCGCAGGCCTCTGAAGAAGCCATCCGCAGCATCTGGGGAGACCGCGTCAGAACCAAGGAAATCAATCACGACGACATTAACAAAAAGTAAGATATGACAGTCAAGGAAATCATCGACAGGCTCGGCCTGGAGTGCCTCGTGGAGGCCAATCTCGATACGGAAGTCACCGGAGCATATGCCTCCGACCTCCTGAGCGACGTGATGGGCAACGCCCGCAGCGGCCAGGTCTGGATCACGATGCAGACCCACAAGAACGTCACGGCCATCGCTTCACTGCGGGACCTTCCCGCCGTGATCATCGTCCGCGGCGGCGTGCCCGACGAGGATATGCTGGAGCACGCCAAGGACGAGGACGTCTGCATCCTCGTCAGCCAGGAAGCCACTTTCGAGGTCTGCGGCAAACTCTTCGAAGCCCTCAAGTAACTTCGGATGAAGTTCAAGGCCGATATGCACATCCACTCGGTGCTCTCGCCCTGCGGAGACCTCGAGATGAGCCCCGCCGCCATCGTTGCGAAGGCGAAGGAGCGCGGGATGGACATCATCGGCCTCACCGACCACAACTCCACCCTCAACGCCGACGTCACGCGGCGGCTGGGCGAGAAGGTCGGGCTGCACGTGCTGATGGGAGCGGAAGTGACCACCAAGGAAGAGGTGCACTGTCTCGGCTTTATGCCCACGGTGGAGAAGCTGGCCGAATTCCAGGCCTTCCTGGACTCCCGCGTGGTCTATTTCGAGAACGACGTGGACAGGTTCGGCTACCAGCTGGTGGTGGACGAGGAGGAAAACGTGCTGGACGAGGTGCCGCATCTGCTCATCAACGCCCTGGACCTCCCGATGCTGGAACTCCAGCAAAAGGTCTACGAACTGGGCGGCATCTTCATCCCTGCGCACATCGACCGCCCTACCTTCAGCCTCTCCTCGCAGCTGGGATTCGTCCCGGACAAGCTGAAGTTCCACGCGATGGAACTCAGCTACTACTGCAAGCGGGACAACTACAAGTTCCTGGACGACTGCCCCTGGTTCAGCGACTTCAATTTCATCCAGAGCAGCGATGCCCATTTTGTGGAAGACATTGCCAAGATCTACAGCGTCCTGGAGATGCCTTCCTTCAGTTTCGACAATTTCAAGGACGCCCTCCGTCCGGGCGAGCAAGTAATCCTCTGATATGAAAAGTCTCGACCTCCACATCATCGACATCACCCACAACTCCATCCGTGCGGGTGCGACGCAGATCACCATAGAGATGGAGGACAGCGCCGCGCGCGACCTGCTGTCCATCAAGATCATCGACAACGGCTGCGGTATGCCGGAGGATATGATCGAGGCCATCAACGCCCGTTTCTACTCCTGCCGCAAGGAGCGCAAGATCGGGATGGGCATCGCGCTGCTCAAGTTTCACTCGCAGCTGTGCAACGGCGATTTCTACCTCAAGTCCAAGGTGGGCGAGGGGACGGAGATCTATGCGTCCTACCAGCGCTCGCACATCGACCTGCAGCCCAAGGGCGACCTGTCCGGCTGCTTCGCGAACTTCATCTGCCAGTACCAGGACATCAACTTCATCATCCGCTACATCACGGACGAGGATACCTTTGAGCTGAGCACGGCGGACGTGAAGGAAGTGTTCGAGGGGATGGACCTGAACAATTATGAGATTATCTCCAGCCTGACGGAACTGATCCGCAACAACATCGGCGCGTAAGGCGCGCTAAGGGATGGAAATCCGGTCCAGGATTCCCTGCAGCTTGGCGATGGCGATGCCGTAATTGGTGATGGGCACTCCCGCAAGGAGTGCCTTTCTGATGCGGGACCGCACCAGGCGCGCATTCGCCACGCAGGCACCGCAGTGGACAATCAGGCTGTAGGGCGAGAGGTCTACCGGGAAATCATTCCCGGCGGCGATGTCCACTTCTATCTCTCCCGCTTTTTTTCGCAGCAGGGCCGGTATCTTCACCCGGCCGATGTCCTCCGTATCAGGCACGTGGGTGCAGGCCTCCGCGATCAGCACCCGGTCGCCGGGACGCAGCGCGTCGATGGCGTTGGCGCCTTCCACGAAAACGCGGACGTCGCCCTTGGCGGCCGCCAGCAGCACGGAGAAGGAGGTGAGGGGGCAGTCCTTTGGGATGCTCCGCTCCACCAGGCCGAACACCTGCGAGTCCGTGATGACCAGGTCGGGCGTGCGGGAGAGGCTCTCCAGGGCCGCCTGCAGCGAATCGGGCGTGCAGCTGTGCGGCACGCAGCCCCGGTCCAGCAGCTCGCGCAGCACCTGCACCTGCGGCAGGATCAGGCGGCCCTTCGGCGCCTCCGAATCCTGCGGCATCACCAACAGCACGCTGCTCCCGGCCTGCACGAGACCGCCCGTCAGGAATTTCTGTTCTTCCCGCGGCGCCGCCTCGATGAGGCGCTGCAGCAGGGACTCCACACTCTCTCCCCGGGTATAGCGGATGACCGGAATGCCCGCAGCCGTTGCCAGTGTCCCGAAATCCGGGACACAAAGCGCACTTCCCCCGGTATTTTGCGCCTTGTGTCCGATGTTTTGGGACACAGGGAACACTTCGGGGGCATCCAGGATCACCGCGATATCGGTTTCGTCCAGGATGGCCCTGGTCAGGCGCTGCCTTTCGGCGCCGAGCGCGCTTCCGTCCCCAAGGCCCGCTGTGTCGATGAGCACGCAGGGTCCCAGGCCGGGAAGTTCGATGACCTTCCGGACCGGATCCGTGGTAGTGCCGGGGATGGGGCTCACCAGCGACACCTGCTGCCCCGCCAAGGCGTTGACCAGGGTGGATTTCCCGCTGTTGGTGGGACCGAAGAAAGCGATGTGGAGTCGCTCCATATCAGAAGCGGAAGTCGCGTTCGCCGTTCTCGATCTTCTTCAGGCGCTCCTCGGTGATGCTGCGGGTGCGCTCCAGCGGAATATCGTCCAGACTTTTGGCAATGAGCGCTTCGCCGACGGCCCGCGTCTCGGGCGAGGCGTAGTCCATCAGGTACTCCTTCAGCGTCATCAGGGCGTTGGGCGTGCAGCAGAGGCTGATCTTTCCGCTCTTGCACAGGCTCATAAAGCGGTCGCCGGTGCGGCCCTCGCGGTAGCAGGCCGTGCAGAAGCTGGGAATGTGGTCCTGCTCCAGCAGCCAGCGCACCACTTCGTCCAGCGGACGGGTGTCGGCCACGTCGAACTGGGAGGTCTCGTCGTGGCGCTCTTCCGTCGTATAGCCGCCCACGCTGGTTCGGGAGCCGCCGCTGATCTGCGAAATGCCGCAGTCCAGCAGCTGCTTGCGCATCCGGGCCGACTCGCGGGTGGAGATGATCATTCCGGTGTAGGGGACCGCCACGCGCAGAACCGCCACGAGTTTGCGGAAAATCGCATCCGGAAGGGCGTCCGGGAAGCTGTCCAGGGAGATGTCGTCGGCCGGGCAGATGCGCGGCATACTGATGGTGTGCGGGCCCACGCCGAAGCGGGCCTCGAGGTGCTCGGCGTGCATCAGCAGGCCCACCAGCTCGTAACGGTAGCCGCTCAGGCCGAACAGCACGCCCACGCCCACGTCGTCGCAGCCGCCTTCCTGGGCGCGGTCCATCGCTTCGGTGTGCCAGTCGTAGTCGCTCTTGGGGCCGGTGGGATGGAGCTGCTTGTACTGCTCCTTGTTGTACGTTTCCTGGAACAGGATGTAGGTGCCAATGCCCGCGGCCTTGAGTTTCCGGTACGACTCCACGTCCGTGGCGGCGATGTTCACGTTCACGCGCCGGATGGAGTTCCCGCCCTCCTTCACCGAATAGATGGTGCGGATGGAATCCAGGATATACTCCAGGGGGTTGTTGCGCGGATCTTCTCCCGCCTCGATCGCCAGGCGCTTGTGGCCGATGCGGATCAGCGCACGTACCTCCGCCTCGATCTCTTCCTGGGAGAGTTTCTTGCGGGGGATGGTGCGGTTCTTCGCGTGATACGGACAGTAAACGCAGCCGTTGATGCAGTAATTGGACAGGTACAGCGGGGCGAAGAGCACGATGCGGTTGCCGTAGAACTTATGCTTGATCTCCCGGGCCAGGGCGAAGATCTTCTCTTCGAGAGCGGGGTCCTGGCAGTCCATCAGGATGGCCGCCTCGCGGTGGGTGAGGCCCTTGCAGAGGGCGGCCTTGGAGAGGATTTCCTCGATGCGGGCGGGATTCTTGCTCTGAACCTCCGCTTCCGCGAGCGTTTCCAGGATTTCCTCGTGGTTGATGAAGTCGTCGGCGTGGACGGACAAAGGATTATACATACCTCAGGATTTGCTTTCCATTTTTGGAAAGCGAAGTTAGTGTTTTTTCCGCAGAATCAAAAGACTATTCGTGCCGGAAAAAACGCTCCTGCGCGAGGGTCTCGTACTTCGTTCCCGGCCGACCGTAATTGGCGTACGGGTAGATGGAAATGCCGCCGCGTGGAGTGAAGAAACCTGTGACCTCGATATACTTGGGATCCATCAGCTTGACGAGATCCTTCATTATCGTGTTGACGCAGTCTTCGTGGAAGTCGCCGTGGCTGCGGAAACTGAACAGATAGAGCTTCAGGCTCTTGCTCTCCACCATCCGCACGTCGGGGATGTAGCTGATGCGGATTTCCGCGAAGTCCGGCTGGCCCGTGATGGGGCACAGCGTGGTGAACTCCGGGCAGTTGAACCTTACCCAGTAGTCGTTGTCGCGGTGCTTGTTCTCGAAAGTCTCGAGCACGCCGGGATCGTAATCCTGGCTGTACGGGGTTTTGCTGCCCAGGGCCCGCAGGCCGTCCTGCTTCCTGTCCATATGCTAGATGTCTTTGATTTTGAACGGGTTGTAAGAAATGCCGTCGTCGTAGACGTCCAGACCTTCGGCGTGCTTGACGCGACGGACGAACCACGAGGTGAACGGCAGCGCCACCACTTCGTAGAGTACCTTGGCAAGCACCTGCATCCCCGCCAGCTTAAGCGCCTCAGGCAGCGACAGGATGCCCCAGAACACCACCGGGAAGAAGATGGCCGAATCCACGAGTTCTCCGCCCAGCGAGGAGAGGATGGCGCGCAGGCCGAAGGCGCGGCCGCGCGAGTTCACCTTCATCCGGCTCATAATCCACGCGTTCACGGTGGAGCCTGCGAAGAAAGCCACCAGCGAAGCCAGGGTGGTCTTCGGAACCATCGAGAAAAGGCCGTTGAAGGCCTCCGCCACCGGCTTGCTGCTGTCCTGCAGCGGCGCGGGCAGCCAGCACACGAGCTGCGCCAGCAAGGCCACGAAAGCGCTCATCAGGAACGCCACCCAGATCACGAAACGCGTCTTGCGGTAGCCGTAGACCTCGGTCAGGCAGTCGTTCAGGATGTACGACACCGGGAACAGCAGCACCGCCCCCGACAACTGCAGCGGCAGCCTGCCCACCTGCCAGAGGCGCGGCACGAAGAAATTGGAAGTAATCAGGCATACGGCCAGCGCCGTAGCCATCACCAGGAACCTGGGGCTGAAGAATTTTGACTGATTCATCTTGTTTTTAACGTGGTTTCAAGAACACAGGGTCCGCCCGCCTGTCAACTCCGGCGCGCGGATCCCTTCAAATATCTAAACTTCGACGGTGGTGCTGAACTCCTGGAGGAAGCGCATATCGTTCTCGAAGTAATGGCGCAGGTCGTTCACCCGCCACTTCAGCATCGCGATGCGCTCCAGGCCCATACCGAAGGCGAAGCCGCTGTATTTCTTGGAGTCGATCCCGCTGGCTTCCAGCACGTTGGGATCCACCATCCCGCAGCCCAGGATCTCCAGCCAGCCGCTTCCCTTGCAGATGTTGCAACCCTTGCCGTGACAGATGTTGCAGCTCACGTCCACCTCGGCCGAAGGCTCGGTGAAGGGGAAGTAGGAAGGCCGCATCCGGATTTCGGTCTCGGGACCGAACATCTCGCGGGCGAAGAGCAGGATGGCCTGCTTGAGGTCGGCGAAACTCACGTTCTCGTCGATGTAGAGCCCCTCCACCTGGTGGAAGATACAGTGCGCGCGTGCGCTGATGGCCTCGTTGCGGAACACGCGGCCCGGGCAGATGACGCGGATGGGCGGGTTCTTCATCCGCTCCATCGTGCGCACCTGCACGCTGGAGGTGTGCGTACGCAGCAGCAGCGGGTTCGGGTGGCCCACCGACACGAAGAAGGTGTCCTGCATATCGCGGGCAGGATGGTTCGGCGGGAAGTTCAGCGCCTCGAACACGTGGTAGTCGTCCTCGATCTCGGGACCCTCGGCCACGTCGTAGCCGAACTTGCGGAAGATGTCCACGATTTCCTGCCGGACGATGGACACCGGATGGCGGGAGCCCAGCTCCATCGGGTCGCCGGGCATCGTCAGGTCCTGCTTCGGGCCCTCGGAACCGCCTTCTTCGCCCACGCTTTCACGCAGGCGGTCGATGGTTTCCTGCGCGGTGTTCTTCAGTTCGTTGAGCGTACGGCCGAATTCGCGCTTCAGGTCCTTGTCCACGGTGCGGAATTCCTCGAAGAGCGCCGTAATCTCACCTTTCTTGCCGAGGAAGCGCACACGCGCCTCTTCGACTTCCTTCTGCGTCTTGCAGCGGAGCTCCTTCAGTTCCGCAAAGACTTTTTCTATATCTTCCCTTTTCATAAAGCCGAATGGATTCCGGGGCGGGCCCGGAACGACGTGTTATTGACGTTTGGCGGCCCGCTTGTCGCGGGATTTCTTGTCGCGGGCGGCGCCGGATTTGAGATACTTCGCCCATTGCTCCTCGTCGAAGACCTTCTGCATCGCGACGTAGATCTGCTCCGCCCACTTGTCCTGGACGCGCTGGTAGGCGTCGGTGTTGCTCATCTTCGCCGTGCGCATTTCCTTGAGCTCCTGCCGCAGGGCCTCGTAGTCGTGCGTCAGGATGGAATCCACGTAGAAGGTCTGCCAATCCTCCAAGTGCAGCAGTTTCTCGTAATTCTCGACGGTGGCGTCGATGACCTCGCGCATCTGCTTGAGTTCCTCTTCTTCGCTCTGGGGCTGCTGCGCCAGGGCCCACAGGGGCAGGGTCAGCAAAGCGGTAATCCAGAAAAATTTTATAGCTTTGTATCTCATAAGTCTGCAAATTTATAAAGAAAAAGATAAAATGAGAAAATTTCTGTGCACCATCCTTGCCCTGGCGGCCTTTTCGGCCTCCCGGACGGACGCCTGTACCAATGTAATCATCAGTCCCGGGGCCAGCGCGGACGGCTCCGCGATGGTATCGTACGCCGCCGACTCGCACGGCCTCTTCGGCGAACTCTACTTCCGCCCCGCCGGGCGGTTCACGGCCGGCAGCCCCCTCGCCATCCGCGAGTGGGACACGGGCAAGCCGCTGGGCAGCATCGCCCAGGTGGCGCGCACCTGGCAGACCGTCGGCAATATGAACCAGCGCCAGCTGATCATCGGCGAGACCACCTGGGGCGGCCGCGAGGAGCAGATGGACACCACCGGAATAATGGACTACGGTTCACTCATTTACATCACCCTGCAGCGCGCCTCCACGGCCCGGGAAGCCATCGCCACCATCGTCGAGCTGGCCAACACCTACGGCTACCCCTCCGAGGGCGAGACCTTCTCCATCGCCGACCCGCACGAGGCCTGGGTGATGGACCTCGTGGGCAAGGGCCCGGACAACAAGGGCATCGTGTGGGTGGCGCGGCGCGTGCCGGACGGCTACATCTGCGCCCACGCCAACCAGGCCCGCATCACGCGTTTCCCGCAGGACGACCCGGAGAACTGCCTCTTCGCCCCGGACGTGGTCAGCTTCGCCCGCGAGCAGGGCTGGTACGAGGGCAGCGACGAGGATTTCAGCTTCCGCGACGCCTACAATCCGCTGGACTTCGGCGGAGCCCGCGCCTGCGACGCCCGCGCCTGGAGCGCCTTCAACATCCTCTGCGACGGCACCTTCACCTATGAGGAGGACGGCGCGGAGGTCTCCCGTCCCGCCTCCGACTGGCTGGACTACGCGATGGGTTACGACCTGCAGGGCGAGATGCCCCTCTTCGTGAAACCTGCCCGCAAGATCACGGTCAAGGACGTGGCCGACGTGATGCGCGACCATTACGAGGGCACCCCGATGGATATGACCACCGACATCGGCGCGGGCGGCAACGGCCTGCCGTACCGCTGGCGGCCGATGAACTTCCAGGTGGACGGCAAGACCTACCTCAACGAGCGCGCCATCGCCACGCAGCAGACGGGCTTCTGGTTCGTGGCCCAGGCGCGACCCAACCTCCCCGACGAAGTGGGCGCGCTCATCTGGTTCGGCTGCGACGATGCCGCAACCTCTTATCTGACACCGATTTACGCCAACCTGACGAAGGTCCCCGAGTGCCTGCGCGAAGGCAACGGCGACCTCCTCCACTACAGCCCTACCGCCCAGTTCTGGATGTGCAACCGCGTGGCCAACGCCTGCTACAAGATGTACGACCGGATGGCCCCCGTGGCCCGCGCCGCGGCCGACCGGTTCGAGGTTTACCAGCTGGAGAAGGGCATCCCTACGATGGACGCCCAACTGGTCCGGCTCGTGCAGAAGGGCCGCATCCGCAAGGCCCGCAAACTGATGACGAAATACAGCGTGGAGACGGCCCAGACGCAGTTCGCCGCCTGGACGAAACTCGAGGAACTGCTGCTGGTGAAGTTCATCGACGGCAACATCAAGGCGCAGGAAGAAGACGGCAGCTTCTCGCACACCGAATACGGCCCCGGCTTCCCGAAGGGCCTGCAGTACGGCGGCTACAGCGACCTCTGGAAGGCCGCCGTGGCCCGCGACCCCCACGCCCCCGTGCTCGAATCCCGCTAAATTCCGACCCTATGCCCCTGCTTGCAGCCCTGCTCATATCTTTTGTACAGTACGTAAATCCTTTCACCGGTACTGACGAACACGGCCACACTTTCCCGGGCGCCGTGGCGCCTTTCGGGATGGTGCAGCTGAGCCCCGACACCCGTCCGCAGGCGGGCGATTGGGACGGATGCAGCGGCTACCACTACAGCGACGGGGTCATCTACGGTTTCAGCCACACCCATCTGTCCGGCACCGGCTGCGACGACCTCTGCGACATCCTGCTGATGCCCGGCGACGGCACCCCTTCCGCCTTCAGCCACGGACGGGAAAAGGCCTCCCCGGGCTATTACGAGGTGTTCCTGGACGGTCCGCAGGTGCTTGCGAAGCTCACCGCCGGAAGGCGCGTGGGCGTGCACGAATACACCTTCCCTGCCGGGAAGAAGCCGCAGATCACCCTGGACCTGAGGCACCGCGACCCGCTGGACGCCTGGCGCATCACGCCGCGCAAGGACGGCTGCAGCGGCTGGCGGCAGTCCAGCAGCTGGGCGCGCGGGCAGGACGTATATTTCTGGATGGAGTTCTCCGCCCCGGCGAAGTGCAGGCTCGCGGACGGCGGGCGCAAGGCCACCTTTACCTTCCCGCGCGGCGCGCGGACGGTCACGGTGCGCGTGGGCATTTCCTCCGTATCCGAAGAAAACGCCCGGATGAACCTGCATTCGGAGTATCCGCAGAGCTTCGAGGCGCAGCGCGCGGCCACCGAAGCCGCCTGGGAGGCCTATCTGGGCAAACTGGAATGCCCCTGGAAAGACGAAGAACATTTGCGGCGCTTCTACACCGCCCTCTACCATACGGGCATCCACCCCTCGCTCTATTCCGACGCCAACGGCGAATACCGCGGGATGGACCGCCAGGTGCACCGTGCAGAAGGCTGGGAGCGCTACACCGTGCTCTCGCTCTGGGACACCTTCCGCGGCGAACATCCGCTCCTTTGGGAGATCGAGCCGGAGCGCAGCTACGACTTCCTGAAGACCTTCCTGTCCATCTATGACGAGGCCGGCAAGCTGCCCGTCTGGGAGCTCTGGGGCTACGAGACCAACTGTATGATCGGCTACAACGCCGCCCCGGTCATCGCCGACGCCATCGCGCGCGGTTTCACCGACTTCGACGTCGAGAAGGCGCTGGAGGCCCTGCTGGCCAGCTCGAAGCGGCCCGAGTTCGGGCTCGACAGCTTCCGCGCCAACGGCCTGGTGCTCGCCGACGACGAGCACGAAAGCGTGTCCAAGACGCTCGAGTACGCCTATGACGACTGGTGCGTCGCCCAGGTCGCAAAATATCTTGGGCAGACGGACGTCTACGAGGAGTATATGACCTCCGCGCAATACTGGCGCAACGTCTTCGACCCCGCCACCGGCTTTATGCGCGCCCGGCTCAACGGCCGCTGGTTCAGCCCCTTCGATCCGCGCGAGGTGAACAACAACTACACCGAGGCCAACTCCTGGCAGTACAGCCTCTTCGTGCCGCAGGACATCGCGGGGCTGATGGACGCGCTGGGCGGAGCGGACGCCCTCGAGGCGCGCCTGGATGGGATGTTCGACGCCGAGGAAGGCAATACCGGCCGCTCCCAGGCGGACATCACGGGCTGCATCGGGCAGTACGCCCACGGCAACGAGCCCAGCCACCACGTGGCCTTCCTGTACGATTTCACCGGCCGGCCGGACAAGCGTCAGGAACGCGTGGAGCAAATCCTCGAGACGCTCTACGACTCCGCTCCCGGCGGCCTCTGCGGCAACGACGACTGCGGCCAGATGTCCGCGTGGTACGTCCTGAGCGCCCTGGGGCGCTATCCGGTCTGCCCCGGAGATTACGGCGACATCACCCGCATCCCCAAAACCATCGTCACGAACCCCGCCTTCGAGATGGAAAACGACATCTTCGCCGACTCGCTGCGGGTGTCCATCAGCGGGGAGGGGGACATTTACTGGCGCATCGGCGACGGTGCTTTCCGCCCCTACGAAGGCCCCTTCACCCTCTACGAACCCTGCCGGCTGGAGGCTTATGCGCAGATTGGCGACCGCCGCAGTTTCACCACCCGGAGCGAGGTGCACCAGATCCGCCGCGACCGCGCCATCGACATCCACTCCCGCTACAGCCGCCAGTATACGGCCGGCGGCGACGAGGGGCTGATCGACGGCTTCCGCGGCGGCCTGAACTGGCGCACCGGCGGCTGGCAAGGCTACCAGGATACCGATTTCGAGGCCGTGGTGGACCTGCTCTCCGAGCGGGAACTCTCCCGCGTGGGCGCCGGTTTCTGCCAGGACGCCCGCTCGTGGATCTGGATGCCGACCTATGTCGAGTTCTCCGCCTCCTCCGACGGCAAGACCTTCACCCCGCTCGCCCGCGTGGAGAACACGATGGACGAACGCGACTACGAAATACGTATCTGGAACTGCGAAGTGCCTGTTGACACGCGTGCGCGCTATATCAAAGTGTTCGCAAAGAACATCGGCACCATTCCGGACTGGCATCCCGGCGCAGGCAGTCCCGGCTTCATTTTCATCGACGAAATCTGGGCGGAATAGGATACCTTCCGGTTTTTTTTGATATCTTTGAGAGCAGAATGATCAGAAGGATCGCCCTTACGCTTCTCGTTTTCGCCGCGGCTGCAGGCAGCGCAGCCGCGCAGGAGAAGTCCCCGTCGAACTACGTCCCGGGGCGCGAACTGCTCGCCGAAGAAACGTTCCAGCAGCTCGTGGATATGTCCTCCACCCTCGATATGATGAATCTCGCCGTCGACGTGACGTACGGCGAAAAGCTGATGGATGACCATCCTGATCTCTGGACGGCGGTGCTGGAAAACGTCTTTTTCGACTACTGCAACATCAGCGATTCCCTGATGACGCTGGAGAACTACCGCGTCAAGCACTTCCTCGGCATCAAACGCTACACCCGCCGGTCTTTCCCGGAATGGGATGAACTGGGGCGGCTGTACACGGCACGGCGCGCGGTTCTGGAAGACGCGGCGCTGGACGTCCAGCCCCTGCATCTCGTCGTCGACCCCCTGGCTCCCGAGCGGGGTTTGCCCCGCCTTCTGCTGAAAAAGATAGAACCGCTCCGGGACGAAACGGTTCTACGCGTGAAAAACCGCTGACGGCGCAGTCTATCTGATGAAATGCGTCGGCTCCCAAGGCTCGTCGCCGCGTCCCGGAGCCGGCTTCCCTCCGGTGGCTTTCAGCAGCCAGGCCATATTGTTGGCCAAGGTCCGCATAGTCTGAAGACCTTCCCGGTCCAACGCCGCCTGGCCGGGCTCGCGACCATAGACGATATTCCAGTACTGCGATGTTACAACCGGCATATTCATCATCTGGAAGGGCATATTCAACGTCTCGAACGAGGCCGTGGCACCGCCTCGTCGGCAGACGGCGATGGACGCCGCGGGCTTGCCGGCTATGTTGGCTCCATTGGAATAAAAAGCGCGCTGGATGATGGAGAGCAAAGCGCCGTTGGGCTGTCCCCAGTAAACGGGGGAGCCGACAATCAGCGCATCACACTGCGCAAACTTGGCGCTGATTCCGTTGCAGACATCGTCGTCGAAGACACAGGCGCCCGGATTCTCCTTGCACCTGTTGCAGGCAATGCACCCGCGAACGGGCTTGTTGCCAATCCAGACAGTTTCGCTGTCGATGCCATTCTTTTCCAGCTGCCTGGCCACTTCGGCCAGCGCGATGGAGGTGTTCCCGTTGGGGCGCGGACTACCGTTTACGAGCAATACTTTCATAGAACATCACATTTGCTTCAAGCCAAAGATAGCAAACACGTCGCGCACAAACAAGACCTTGTATAAAAACGGCATTTGCTTTTCTCTCGGTTTGCAAGTAAATTTGAGCCGTGGAATACCTGTCAAAGCAACGATACGACGAGATTTCGGCCGAGCTGAAGCATCTTATCAACGAGGTCTACCCCAAGGTGAAGGACGACCTCGCGGAAGCCAGCGCCCAAGGGGACCGAAGCGATAATGCCGGATACCGTGAGGCAAGGCGGATCCAGGCGAAGACCATCAGCCGTATCCGTTTCCTGCAGAAGGTGCTGGAGAATTCCCGCGTGATCGACCCCGACGTCCTCCCCAAAGACAGGGTCTGCCTTCTGAGCCGGGTCGAATTCACGAACCTCTCGACAAACGCCCGTATGGAATTCGAGATAGTCAGCCCCCACGAAATGGATATCGCGGCTGGCAAGATCTCGCTGAAATCCCCGATCGGCGCCGCCCTGATGGGCAAGAAGGTCGGCGAAATCGCCGAAGCCCGGGTCCCCTCCGGGACCCTGCGCCTGAGAATCGAAAACATCACGTTCTGATGATCTGCGATCTGGGAAAAAGTCATTTGGACGAAATACGCCTTTCTTTACGTAAAACCTTGTGATCACTGGTTTGTATGGTCTACGGAGTAGAGACGCTTGTGTTTCTGCGCATTTATCAGTAAATTTGTTTGTTAAGAGTCGTCGACTAAACCTGTTATGAGCGATTTCGACAAATACATCAAACAAGGGGAACCGGGACAGGCTGAGAAGGCCCGTATCTGGCAGACCGCTATCGGCCTGCAGGATGTGGATGGACTCAAAACCTCGGAGTACCTGAAGGAAACCGCGCAAAGACACATCGAAGGGGATATCTCCATTGAGGATGTCCGTAACTTGCTTGACAGTTACTATGAGTCCAAGACCAAGCGTGATCAGGCGGAAGAAAGGACTGAGGAGGCGGACAAAGTCTCGGCGGCGATTACGTCCATCCTGTCAGAGAATACATTTACTTTTTCTCCAGACTACTTCATCAGTATCCATCGGCGGCTTTTCACCGGCATCTACCCATTTGCCGGACAACTCCGCGATTACAATATCAGCAAGAAAGAATGGGTGCTGGACGGAGCTTCGGTACTCTATTCAGACTCCTATATGATTCTCCAGACGCTGGACTATGACTTTGCCCAGGAGCGAGCCTTTTCATATGCCGGAGTCAGTCCTGCGGATGCCGTGAAGCATATTGCTGGTTTCATCTCAGGGATCTGGCAGATTCACGCCTTCGGCGAGGGCAACACCCGGACAACCGCCGTCTTTGCCATCAAGTACCTGCGCAGTTTTGGCTTCGACATCGATAACGATCTCTTCGAAAAACACTCCTGGTATTTCCGCAACGCTCTTGTACGGGCGAACTATAATAATCTTTCCAAAGGTATTACGGCCACGGACCAGTATCTGGTACGTTTCTTCCGAAACCTGATTTTTGGCGAGGGAAACACTCTTTCAAATCGGGAAATGCACGTGTCCGTTCAAAGTACCACCCCAGATGATTCAAAGTCTCAAAATGATACTTTGAATTGTACTTTGGAAGAATTGGCGGTCCTCAAAGCGGTCGGAGAGAATCCCCGCATCACGCAGGAGGCCCTGAAGAAGGCCATCGGAAAGTCCATCTCCACGGTAAAAAGACTCACCGTCAGCCTTCAGAAGAAAGGAATCCTAGTCCGCAAAAATGGCAAGCGTGACGGCTTCTGGGAGGTTCTGACTTAACATTCTCGCGAGCTTAGTGTTCAGCGATGACTTTCCTGAACACGAACATCTCGTCATCCTCGCTCCAGTTTTCCTCCATCTCTTCCGGGACGGCGGGGCCGTGCTGGTACTTGTTCCAAAACTCGACGATATGGAAGCCGCAGTGGTTCACGTAGAAGTGGATGTTGCGCTTCTCGAAATAAGGGGTGATGGTCTCCCAGACGCGGATCTCCGGATGCATCGCTTCCACGGCCTTCCACGCCGCCTGGCCGATGCCTTTGCTATGGCACTCCGGAAGGACGAACA